>JAITKW010000072.1 GCA_031278275.1 Candidatus Nomurabacteria bacterium
CGCAAACCAAATCACCACCCCAACCAACACCACTGTCGCTATACTTAAGATTTTTTTGAACATACCACCAATTATATCACGTTTTTCAAAATTATTGGCATAACCCATAATCGTTTTGCCAAAACCAAACTTTCCCGCGCCCTAGTCAACCTTGCGTTTTCACCTGCCCCAAATCAAAAAGCGCCCCCACAATCAACAAAAACTGAAATAGGTATGATATACTCATACTATCAATGAATAACGAACACATCGCCATTTTGGGGCGACAACCAAAACTGGGTTTGGCGGAGTTAGAGGCGGTTTATGGCGACCGAGTTTTTGTGCTTACCGAAAGTGTTGTAAAAATCACAACAAAACCAGACCTCGCACGCTTGGGTGGCTCCAAGAAGATTGGGCAGATTATTGGGGTGAGTACCAAAAAAGATATTCTTGAACTTTGCGCAAAGCACATTCAATTTTTGCACGGGAAAATCACGGTGGGATTTTCGGCTTTCAACTCCCGCCTTACGCCTTTTGAACTGCAAAGTTTCGGCATTCAACTGAAAAAAACCGCCAAAAAATCTGGGCAATCCGTTCGCGTCATTCCCAACCGAGCTGTTGAACTTTCCACCGCCACCTCTTTTCATAACAGGCTTGGCTCCACACCCAATAAAATTGAGTTTCTGTTGGTTGAAAAAGACCAAAAAATCATCATTGCGACCCTGACCCAAACCCAAAACATCAACCAATATCGTGAGCGCGACCAAAAACGACCCTGTCGTGACGCTTTTGTCGGCATGCTTCCGCCGAAACTGGCGCAAATTATGTTAAACCTCGCCACTGGCGACCACCCCATCGCTGGGAAAACCGTGCTTGACCCATTTTGTGGTACCGGTGTTATTTTGCAAGAGAGTTTATTGTTGGGTGCGCAGGCTTACGGCACAGATTTGAATCCCAAAATGGTGGATTATTCCAAGCAAAACTTGGACTGGCTTAAGCGTAAAATGCTGCACCAAAACTGGGCGACAAAAGTGGCTCTGGGCAACGCCACATCATACCAGTGGGAACCCCCTATTGACTTTGTGGTTTCGGAAACTTATCTCGGGCAACATTTTTCCGCCCCGCCCAGTCCGGAAAAATTGCGCCAAGTTTCGGAAACCACTCAAAAAATCGTTCAAGCTTTTTTGCAAAACCTCGCCCCCCAAATTAAATCAAATACGCCCATCTGTATCGCCATTCCGGCATGGAAATGCGAAAACGGCACTTTCTACCACCTCAAAATCCTTGACTTGGTTGGTAGCTTGGGGTATAATGTCAAGAGTTTCAAACATGTCGGGCAACAAGACCTCTTGTATTACCGAGAAAGTCAGGTTGTTGCTCGCGAATTATTAGTTTTAAGGAGAAAATAACATGTCGCACGTCAAAGCAGGCGGAACAAGCAAAAACATTCACAACAATGCTGGTCAACGGCTCGGTGTTAAGCGTTTCGGCGGTCAAAAAGTCAAACAAGGCGAGGTGCTTGTCCGCCAAACCGGCTCCACTAAAATCGCTGGTGCTGGCACTTATTTATCGCGAAATTACACCATTCATGCCGCAATTGACGGCGTGGTGGAATTCGCTAAACGCAAAAAAACCACTTTCTCCGGTCGCAGCGTCCCACGCACCGAAGTCCGTGTGAAATAACCCCTACTATTCAAAACAACAAACAATACTCTGACAAAAACCGCCCTCTATAAATCAGAAATCCACGTATAATTATCCCTAAGCACAACCGTCTTACCGTTATTGTCTAGACATTTATTGTCCGCAAAAGCTTTCGTTGCCTTACGCCCAACAAATCCTTCAATATAATCATCACACTCAAGAATACCTTGCGTTATATACCCAAAATGCCAATCATCATCCGCCCCCTCACGCCAAAAATGCACCGCCGCACCACCATCACAATTTTCTCTGTTTTCATCACAATACCCGATATTACCCTCAATAATTTGATACGGTGTCACCGAGCTGTTTTTTATGCCACCATCCTCAAGCCCACCAAGCTTTATTTTCTTCACATTATACCCCTCTTCTGCCAAGACATTATAAAAAGGCTCCAACGGGTCTGTGGCAACTTCTTCGGGCGCAACCTCTCCCCCCTCATCAACAACATCCACGCCCTTCTCGTCGCCCGAACCACTTTCCATATTGCTCCCGCTAACCGTTTCCTTGTCGTCATCCTTTTCAATCAAAGTCACCGCCAAAACCCCACCCAGCACCAAAACCATTACCGACAAAACCCCAATTATCACTTTTGACACAATCCCACTTTTTCTCTTCTCCAAATCCTCTTTTCGCCCCGCTATCACCTGTTGCCGTTGTTGGAATTGGGGTTGTTGCTGATTTTGATTATCCATCTTTACTCCTTATTTCTTTCTTGTATCAATGATACCTGAGTATAAGCACAATTACAATAAAAAGTTACATTTTCATCATCAAACAACTGGCTCTTACAAAACAATTTTCTCCGCACCCTCCACCCGATACTCCCCCACTTTTGTGCGCCGAAGCTCGGTCAGATACGCTCCCGTCCCCAATTTTCCGCCAATATCCCGTGCCAAACTTCGGATATAAGTACCCGAAGACACATGGCAAAGGATTTTCAAGAAAGGATAATTATAATCCAAGATCTTGATGTCATAAATCGTCACCTCGCGACTCGGCATTTCTGGCGTTTCGCCTTTTCGCGCCAACTTATAAGCCCGCTCACCCTTGATTTTGATAGCTGAAAAAATTGGCGGAACCTGCACAATTTTCCCAACAAAACCCGTCAAAGTCGCCCGCAAAGTATCCATATCCGGCTGCTCGGTTCGTCCCAAATCCAGTTGATTGCCATTGCCACCCGATGTTGCCACTTTTTCTGGCACATAAGGTGTAATTTCCCCCTCTAAATCACCCGTAGAAGAAACAAACCCCAATCGCAAAACCGCCTCATATTCCTTATCCAACCCCAAAAACTCAGCCGATTTTTTCGTCATCTTCCCCGACAGCAAAATCAAAAGTCCAGTCGCAAAGGGGTCTAGGGTCCCCGTATGCCCCACTTTCACCTTATGCCCAGCTTTCTCAGACAACCGCCGCCGCACTCGCGCCACCGCACCAAAACTGGTTATTCCCGCCGGTTTATCCACCAAAATCACATTATCCATGCTTCAAGTATACCAAAAACTGCTTCGTATTGATACGAGCTACGCCGGCAATTTGAACTCACCCACGTCACCGAGAGGTGGTGGTGGCGTAACGCCCTCTGGCGGCGTGGCCATCGGCATATTTGGATTAAACTCCGGTGGCATTGGCAAGCCCCCAGCTTGATTGTCGTCCCTATTTTCCTCTGCTAAAGCTACTCCCAACAATTCATTTACCTTATCCTCCACGCCATCTTCAGTCGCGTCCGCTATCGGTTCAATCTTGACTTTGCTGGGGTCATGCTCTCCATAGGTGAACGACCCGCCGCCCACGCCACTTCTCACTTCATCGCCACTCACCAATTCCTCATTCGGTGCCAAAAAAACACTCGGCGTAGTGGACGGAGTTAAGGGTTGTTGATCTGGCACGGATGTCTCTGCCGACTCCGGTTTGGGAGCTTCACTCGCCGGCGCTAGTTCTTCTTTCATATGTTGAATCTCCTGAATAGTCGGTGCCTTGTGCTCAATCACCAAGTTGTCCACCGGCTTTTTCGGTTGAGGCTCCGCCGGCGCAATCACTACTTCTGGCGATGGCACGGCCGGTGCCGAATCAACATCCTTGGCTTCTGGTATGCTAATTGGCCTAGCCAAGTTCTGTGCAATCGCTTGTTGATCCGCACCCAAAGACATCATCTTTGAAGCCAGCGACATCACCTCTGGCGTAGTTTTATTGTTGCTGAAACGCTCAGTCGCCGCCACCAAGCCCGTCAAAAGCGCTTGAGCAATAGATTTATCCAGCAGCTCGCCCTCTTGCATATCGCCACGCAAATCCTCAATCACCCGCGCCACCAATTCCGAAATCGAACTAACGTTTGTGTCCGTCCAAATCACATCACCAAACTTGCCCGCCTCACCAGAAGACATGTTGATTACCCGCGCATTATGCATAATCCGCCCATGCTCCGACAAGGCACCATCCAAATCATCAACCGTCTTAACGTCCAAAGCAATCACCAAATCAATATTGTATTCACCATGCGAAAACTCCAAATCCGACTCGTCAATGGTCGTACGATACGGCGTGATGAACACCTTAACATAATCACCATCAATCTTGTAGCGCAAATGATCCGCCTTGTCTTTATTGAGCGCAATAATGAAATCCTGCAAACTGTTCGTATTCGTCTCAAAAGTCTTCTCTGGACCCAAAAACTCAATTGAGTCCGGCACTTTACCAGAAAAAATCGCTGTCGCGTGTTTACCCAACTTATCCAAAGCCAAAGTCAGCGCCAAAGAGGTAACCAATTCGTCAATAGTTGGGTTGTTATTCAGCGCAATCAAAATATTTTCTGAACCCCGAATATTATCCAAGATTTTTTGCTGCTCACCCATATTTTGACTTTCTGCCATTTATAGTTATCCTTTTTATTTAGATTAGCACAAGCACAAATCAAAGTCAAACTTTTGCTTAATTATTGTTTTTCTCTTAAACCTATAATATTATATACGAGATGCTCAGTAAGTTTCTCAAACATTTGTCTAAGCAACAAAAGATAGATATTCTATCAGTTTTTATAGCTTGTATCATAATAACGTTTATCACAATTGCCGCACTAAGCACCAATAATATATATTACGACACAACTGGACAACAATTACTAGCTCGTCAGTGGCTGGACGGGCATTT
Organism: Candidatus Nomurabacteria bacterium; assembly: GCA_031278275.1. Classification (GTDB taxonomy): domain Bacteria; phylum Patescibacteriota; class Saccharimonadia; order Saccharimonadales; family Saccharimonadaceae; genus JAISOF01. Next base: position 4,831 of record JAITKW010000072.1, read on the forward strand.
CGGTGGCTCAAGCGTGAGCGCCACAAGCTACATTTGGAAAATATTTTTATTTTATATGCCATCAGAATTACTCGGGCTTAACCCAAAAATTTCACTTTACGTTTTAACAATTTTATTCAACATCCTCACTGTTATTGGGTTATTTGCGGTAATTAAAGCCATCTTAAAACACTTTAAAGTCAATCACGACTCCCGCCTTGGACTTTCCATGATTTGGTTATCTGTAATGTCAGTTTCAATATTTTGGGTGGGTTTTGCTAATTCTCGCAATTTAGAGTTAGTAATGGGATTAACGGTGTTGTACTTTGGATTATCGTTATACAAAAACAAAAAAGCAAGCCCAAAACACATCATCATGCTATCGTGCTTAGCGGGAGTGGTTTATTTTTGTGATCCAATGCAATTGTGGATTACGACTACGGTTTTGGTAGGGTATGTTCTTATTGACAACTTACCCTTACTCTCAAGACCTCCACATCCGGCGAAAAAAGCTTTATTCAAGGTCATCATTTCAGTTGGTGGGGGCATCGTAATTTATCAAATCCTTATTTTATTAGCAAAGAATATTCTTAAAGTCCATTTTTTCTGGATGGGCGACTATTTGTTCACTGCAATCGGTGCAGCTTTAGCTAATTTTCCGCAAGTTGCCGCAAAAACAATTGATAACATTGCTTATATATTTTCTGGCGGAATCGGCACACATCCAGAAAATATACTATTTGCAATAATAATTACAATTGGCGCAATTGTTCTTTTGTTCCATAAAAAACACAGTCGCGACTTGAGAATATTTCTACCACTTTTTTTACTCACCACCATCATCGTACCGACGCTCAGCGGTTTTAATTTATTTATAGGTAATAGCACTCCTCGATTTATGATTATGCTAGTACCAGCAATAATTATATTGTGGTCTTCTGTTTGCCTACCAAATCCAAAGACCATAATTTGTATTATTATAATCTGGTTAGTTTTAGAACTGCCAACGTCAATAAATTTTATGACGAATACCAACGGACAATTCAGTAATGAAACCGCAATGTTTGAGTATCGCGAACAGTTAGAAAGTAGTAATTATGCTTACGCATGGTAAAGTATGACTATAGCAAGTGTTGCTAGCTATCTTAATCCAGACGGTAAACCCATCATCCCTCTTGCTTGCACCACACAAACCGACAAACCCCAAATTGTAATCTCACAAATGTTTTATGATATTGATGCGACAAAATCTATCATAGACCAATATAGCAATAAAAACGACGAAGTAATGATTATACTTGAAGCTGATTACTTATTAACTCAAACCTCGCCATCAACTCATTGTACAATTGATGCTTTCATCCGGACGTTTGGCAACCCCCTGCGCGCGGAACAAAGCGCTTTTAATAATAAGCTTCTTTTTTACGACGAAAAACAATTCAACGACACAATACTAGGTCTACCGGTTATGGAACAATTTTAACATCTTATAAAGCTTATACTTCTTCCACACCACCCATATACGCCCGCAAAACCTCTGGCACCACCACTTTTTCATCTTTTGTCTGGTAATTTTCAATTATCGCCACCATAATCCGCCCCAAAGCAAAAGCTGTAGCGTCATTGGTGTGGACAAGTTCCACCTTGCCGTCAGTGCGCTTGACCCTCGTCTTCAACCGCCGACTTTGGTAATCCGTCATATAATCTGCCGTATGTGTTTCGCGATACTTCCCCTGCGCCGGCAACCAAACTTCCATATCAACCCCGCGTGCGTTCGGTTTGCCAATGTCATAAGTACACTTTTGCAGCACCCGATATGGCAATTTTAGCTCCTCCAATAAAAATTTTTGAACAGCCACGAACAATAAGTGTTCACCAAAACTGTTCTCTCCGACTGAAAAACCTTCCATCTCCAATTTATCAAACTGGTGCATGCGGATAATGCCCTCCATGTCCTTGCCGTACGTCCCCGCCTCTTGGCGAAAAGACGAGGCGTACCCCAACATTCTGACTGGCAACTCTTTTTCTTCCAAAATCTCACCCGCATACATTGAGCCCAAAACGTGTTCTGCCGACCCCTGTAACCACAGCTCTGCGTCCTCAATTTTATATCTATCTTCACGTGGCTCCAGTCTATCCATCGCGTCATACATCTCGGTTTTAATCATTAACGGCGGAAGCACCGGCACAAACGGCTTGTCCGATATGTTTTTCAGCTTGAATCGCTTAATAATTTCCGCGATTTTCGCACGCGAAGTCAAAGTATCAATCACAAATTGCACAATCGCCATCTGTAATTTCACCATATCGCCCTTGATATACGCAAATCTTGCGCCAGCCACCTTTGCCGCCCGCTCTTTGTCCAACCACCCACGACTGCTTGCCAATTCATAATGATTTTTGGGTGCAAAATCAAACTTCGGTGGCTTGCCCACCACTTCCGCCACCACATTCTCGTCTTCCGAAAACCCCACCGGCACATCTTCATGCGGAATATTCGGCACTTGCTTTAATAGCTTGATAAAAACCCCGTCAATTTCATTAAGTTCGGTTTCCAACACCGCAATTTCGTCTTTCAGCTGTTTTCCTTTTTTAATCAATTCCGGCGCTGGCTTGCCTTTTATCTGCTTCACCTTATCCGCAATTTTATTCCGCTCAGTCCTTAGGCTGTCCAGCTTCCCCGCCACTTCTCGCCGCTCCGCGTCCGCCACCAAAAGCCCGTCAACATCCACCTCGCACCCTTTTTGTGCTGAGAACTCCTTAACCCTTTCCGGATTATCACGAACATATTTTATATCTAACATATCATCATCTTACCCGCTCGCTAAACAAAAATCAACCCCCGTCAATTTTTGATACTTACTAAAATTGCTTAACATTCAATTATGGTAATACTTGCTTTTTTATATATATAGATTATTATAGATATATAAAATAAGGAGCTCATATGACAAACGAACATAGTCACCCTCACACACAACCGCCACCAAATACAAAATATCCAGAGCAGTTTGATAATAGCGCTGGGCAAAAATCACTAACCGGCGTGAATGGGGCTTTGATTTTCTTCATAATTATTTTTAGTCTTATCGGTTGCACTTATATTACAATTTTTATGCTATCAATGATTAACTTAAACAGTAGCATCAGCTCCCTCGTTTTCGTACTCTCCCCCATTGTTGCCCTCGCCGCCATCACGTCCGTTGTGCTTATTGCCATGCAGAAAAAAACCGCCAAATGGTTTTCAATCGGCACCTCATGCCTTTCATTTTTGCATACGGCAGCTACGGCAGTCGCCATTTATAGTGTCGCCCCAAATATTTCCTTCAGCAGATATTTTTTCTACAACTATTATTTTGCCGATCACGGCACTCTCAGCACCACGCCATTCTTACTCGGCGGAATCTTCTTTTCGCTAATTTGTAATGGACTTTTCGTTCTGTATTTCCTCACTTCCGAGCGCGTAAGATTGACTTTAACCAAATAAGCTTTCGCCAAAAAAAACAAAAACTCCCCTTTCGGAGAGCTTCTGTATAATTTGGCATCTTGCTAGTTTCCCAACAATATCGTCAGTATAATCGCCCCTACTGGTCTTAACTTCTGTGTTCGGAATGAGAACAGGTGTTTCACCAGTGGCATGGACACCAAACTGCACTGACGCTCAAGAAAACTTCCTCAGCAAAAAGCTTTCTTCCTTTCAAAAATCAACCGTATCTTGTTTTTACGGAATAAATCCGCGAAAATGGAACGATTATTGATTGAAATCGCATCACCACAATTTGACACCCATTCAACAAAAATTATTAAATTGACTCATGGTGAATTGTGAATTATTCACCAATTACTAACTAAGTCTACCAAATTACCCCTCGCTCGTGCAAGCACCAGCAGGATAATTTGGGCATAAAAAGGCAATGACTCTATTAGTATGCTTCGGCTGAATGCGTTGCCGCACTTACACCTTGCACCTATCAACCAGATCATCTTTCTGGGAGTTCATAGGGAAAACTAATCTTGAAGTTGGCTTCGCGCTTAATATGCTTTCAGCGCTTATCCGTTCCGAACATAGCTACTCGGCACTGCAACAGGTGGTCACAGCCGATACACCAGCGGTTCGTCCATTCCGGTCCTCTCGTCACTTGTTCCCATATTTCTATGAGCGCAGACTATATCTTTACCTTTCTGGCACGATACCAGCGAAGGTAGCAGCATTTTAACAGACAGCGACTTTCGTCATTGCTG
>JAITKW010000050.1 GCA_031278275.1 Candidatus Nomurabacteria bacterium
AAAATCTTATCAATAAAAAAGACAAAAACAACCACACTAAAAAGTATGGTTGTTGACTTATATCTTACGATTATTTACGTAGACCCAATTTTGAAACGGTCGTTTTGTATTTCTTGAAATCCGTTTTTTCCAGATATTTCAATAGTTTTTTCCGTTGCCCAACCATTTGCATTAGCCCACGCCTAGCCATAAAATCATGTTTGTTGATTTTTAGGTGTTCAGTAATTTCCTTAATTCGGGTTGTCAAAATTGAAACCTGCACCTCAGGCGAACCAACATCGCTCTTATTGCGCGCCAACTCTGCGATTGCCGCTGTCTTATTCTCTTTTGTAATCATACTTTCTGCATTATACCAATCTTGATGTAATTTTGCAACACCTTACAGCCGTAAATTACGAAATTAGTTAAAATCACGCTTCGCAGTTATTTCGCATACTCAACCGCGCGGGTTTCACGAATTACATTGACTTTGATAATCCCTGGGTACTGCATGGTAGCCTCAATTTTATTCGCAATGTCGCGCGCCAATTTCAAGGCGGACAAATCGTCAATTTGTTTCGGCTCCACAATCACGCGAATTTCGCGTCCAGCCGATACTGCATAAGCTTTGTCAATGCCGTTGAAACTCGTGGCGATGTTCTCCAAATCTCGCATACGTTCAGCGAAGTTTTCCGCGCTAACGTTTCTGGCACCTGGTCGCGCCGCTGAAAGTGCGTCAACAATTTTCACAATAATCGCCTCAATGGTTGTTGGTTCAATATCCTCATGGTGTGCGGCCATTGCGTGCACAACCGCTTCTTCCAAGCCGTATTTTTTCGCCAGTTCCGCGCCAATTTCAGCGTGTTTCCCCTCAATTTTGTGCGTCACTGCCTTGCCGATGTCGTGTAGCAGTGTTGCGGTCTTTGCGATACGTTTGTCCGCACCGATTTCTTCAGCAATCAGCCCAGCGATGTGTGCCATTTCCACCGAGTGCAACAAGACATTCTGCCCATAAGAAGTACGGAACTTCAACTCACCCAACAATCGCAAAATCTCACGTGGTAGCCCCACCACACCCACTTCACGCGCGGCATCTTCTCCAGCACGGTTAATCTCTTTGTCAATTTGTTTTCCAGCTTTGGCGACAGTATCCTCAATAGATGTCGGGTTAATCCGACCGTCTTTCATCAAAAGCTCTAGCGCCAAGCGCGCAATTTGTCGGCGGACAGGGTCAAAAGAAGACAAAACAATCATGCCGGGCGTGTCGTCTACCAGAATATCCACCCCAGTGGCGCGCTGCAAAGCTTGGATATTGCGCCCCTCTTTGCCAATAATACGCCCTTTCATCTCATCATCAGTCAATTTCAAGGCGGTAACGGTGCGGTCAGCTGTGACTTCCGAACTCATGCGCTCCATCGCCGTTACCAAAATCGTTTGCGCCATCTCATCAGCGTCCTCTTTGATGTCGTGTTGCTCTTTGTTTATCAAATTGAGCAAGTCATGCTTGATGTCTTTTTCGGTCATGGTTAACAGCTTCTCTCTGGCGCTAGTTTTGGACAACCCAGCAATTTTTTCCAATTTTTCTTGCTGTTTGGTGCGAATATCGCGAATTTCGTTTTTCAAACTTTCAAGATTATTTTCTTCCATGCGCAATTTTTCGGAACGCCTGTCAAGCTCTTCCAATTTCCTGTCAAGACTAGTCTCCCGCTCCGCCAATCGACTTTCCGTTTTTTTCCATTCACGCCGGTGTTCGTCTTCCTCTTTTTTGGCAGTATCTTTGATGTTCAAAGCTTCTTTTTTCGCGTCCATCAAAATCCCGTCCGCCTCTTTTTTGGTTTTGTTGATTAAATTGTCGACACTGTCTTTAACTTTGGTCGCCTTATATTTATGGTACCCGATTACTGATCCGGCGGAAACGCCGGCACCAATAATACCTGCTATTATTATCTCTATCATAAGAATCCTTTCAGAATACGGTGATATATTATCAATGTTTAATATTCCGTACTCTATTATAACTAAAAAACCATATTTTTCAAGTTAATCTTGTGCTGACACAGAAAATTACGCAAGGTTTCCTCTCAGTTAATCTCCAACACCCTTTTCATTACCTTGATAAATCTTTCCACATCGCTTTGGCGGTTGTGTAGCCCCAGCGACAAACGAACAAGTGGTGGATAATGCTTGACGTGGTCAAGGTAATAATGGCAACAGAAATAGCCGGAGCGAATCATAATGCCCTCTTGGCTGAGAGCGGCACCGAGCAGATGGGAATCTACGCCGTCCACATAAAAACTAATCACCGGTGAAACTTCGCAGTTGACCATATGAACTTTGGGTTCGTCTCGCAAAAATTTGAAGATTTGTTTGGAGTGGCTTTCCAAGCAAACGCGATTTTGGGCTTTTAACCAATCAATCGCTTCGCCAAACGCCACAATCTCGCCCCACGCTTGCAGACCGGACTCAAACTTGGTGTAAACGTGGTGGGAGTTTTTCGCTGATAGTTTGTATTCTGACAAATCCACATCATCAACCATACCACCGCCAATGAATGTGGTTTTGATTTTTGGCAACAAACTTTTTCGCACCACCATCGCGCCAAGACTCGGCGAATACATTTTGTGTGCCGAAAGGCAAATCACGTCCGCTTCGGTTTTTTCCAGAATCTCGTACGAATGCGCCATCGCTTGCGCTGCGTCAATGATAATCACGCCATTATTTTTGTGGATTTTCTTGACCAGTTCTTTCAAGTTCTGCAATTTTCGCCCATCAATATTTGACACGGCATTCACCACCACGATTGAGTTCGTCCAATCAGTAGCATTGACATCAATTGAACCGTCCTTTTTGCGAGATATTACTTTACGCAAAATGTGGTGTTTGTCAGAAAAGGCAATCGTGGCGAGAAATGGCGAGTTGTGTTCAATGTCAGTGGTGATGACTTGTTCAATTTTGTCAATGGTAATCTGGCTGAGAATTAAATTGATACCATAAGTCGTATTCAAAGTGAATGACACAAAGTAATCTTTACTTTTCAGTTTCAGCAAGTCCAACAATTTTTTGCGCGTGGCGTTGACCTTATCGTCAGTCGTCACCCCCCATTTGTATTTCACTCGCTCGCCACAAGAATTGAACTTGGTGTAATAATCCGTCAGCGCGTCAATCACTGGCTGAGGACGCAAGCTTTGGCAAGCCGCATCAAAGTAAATATCGTTTTGTCCAAGGTATTCAAAATCTTTCATGTACTAAGTATAGCACAAATAGCTATGAAAAAAAGTTTTCCACAATATCCACAAGTGTTGTTCGGTTTTTATAACATATTTTTGGGAAAAATCTACCTTATCCGCTCATTGACTTTCATCATACTTATGCTTTACTTTAGAGTTTTGGTTCTTTAATATCTTTATACGGAGGTAAATTGAAACAGCTGGTTGGCTTGGGTATTGTTGTAATTTTGACAACATCTGTTGCGACAATTTTCGTAAGACTCAAATTAAAGAAAAAGTTATGATTTTAGGTTTATGCCCGTACTCACTACATCGTGGACATTTGTATTGCATTGGTTGTGGTGTATAATCTTAATATGAACGATGAGATCGGGGCAAGTAAGGATTGATAGGATAAGCCACGGTAGGCCTCCTTCATTGTAATTGGGTTGTCATTAACTACAGTGTAAGTGCCTACTGTTTAAGTTGCAATGGTGGGGAGGTAATACGAAACCTTGATTTTTTAGCTACGGTATGTTATAAGTGACAGATAATGTTAGTTAACAACCTGGAGTATGACAATTTTAAAAATCATGAACCTTCGTTGTACGTACCAGAAAACAGATTAGGTACGCTATGTAAGCTGGGAGAGACTACGCTTTTTCTTTTTGACCTAGACGATACGCTACTTGACATCGAAAACAA
>JAITKW010000011.1 GCA_031278275.1 Candidatus Nomurabacteria bacterium
TTTCTCGGCTTTTATATCGCACAAACTCTGATGAGGGAAGACTATTTCCAACCCGATGCCAAATATGTGGAACTGCATTTGAACGGAGAATATCAAGGGTTGTATTTGCTTGCCGAGTCCATTGAAGAAACTGCCAATCGGCTTGACATAGAAAAACACTACCAGCCAGACACCGCTAGCACTCCTTTCATCGTAGAACTAGATTTTAATGAGGGATCTGAAGTAACGCCGGAAAACAAAGATTGGCGGTTCACAGTTAATGATATTGCCATCGCTCTCCCGCAACTTAATCTCGCTAATGACGCAACGAACGTAATTTACACCATAAAATATCCAGAAAAGTTTAGCGATGTACCCGAAGCTCAAGCGAAATATATCAAGGACACCATCAATAATCTGCATGAAAACGCCAAATCTGGCAAACCCTTAAACGAACTGGGTATTGACCTCACTTCTTTCGTTAATTATTTTTTGTTTCACGAAATATTCAAAACCGAACATGTCGGCGAGTCGTCAACTTATTATTACAGTGACGGAAAGACAATTTTTGCTGGGCCGTTGTGGGATTTTGACATACTTTTTTCTTATAATTTGCCCACCAATTTCCTTAACCAAAGCGTCCGAATAGAGAACACCTTGTACCAATATTTATTAAAATATCCAGAGTTCAAAGACGCTTTGTCTAAACGTTTCAATGAAGTTTACGCCGAGTTTAACACAAGCTTGCGCTGCAAAATCCAATACCTAAAAGACAACACGCTTCTCAAAAACGCCACCGCAAAACACGAAAATCTTTATCACCGCAATTCGCGCTCCGATATCTCAGAGGAATGGTACATGTGGAATGGAAACATCAACGCCATCAAATCAGTTGAAGATCATCTGGATTATATTCAAGGCTGGCTACTTGACGGATTGTATTTATCGCCATACGATTCTTCCGGACGCGAAAATCGGCATCCGAGCCGACTTGAATGGCTGAAAGAACATTTAAGCGAGTTGGAATAATCCCCATTTTCTTGGCGCTTTGCCAAAAATCACGCCGTTTTCGGAAACAAAATCTCACCATCATATTTCACACCATGCGGCGTGAAAATTTTTCGGATTTTTTCAGTAGCTTCGGGCAAAAAAGGATCCAGCTCTTCGGAAATCGCCACGATATTTTGCACCAAAACCACTAACAATTTTTGCAACTCTGGCTTTTTTTCATCATTTTTCGCCATCTTCCAAGGTTTTTTGTCATCAATCAACTTATTCTGCTGCCGAACTTGCCCCCAAATCGCTTCCAACGCCTCCGAAAACTGCAATTTAACCATAAGCTCTTGGCTTTTTTTTGCATTTATCGCACAACCAGAAGACAGGGCAATCTTGCCATCAAAATACTTATTCGCCATATTTGCCACCCGTGACACCAAATTGCCAAGCTCATTCGCCAGCTCGCCATTATAAGCATTCTCAAACTTTTTCCAAGTAAAATCGCCATCATCAACGGTCGGCACGTGCCTCGCAAAATAATAGCGGAAAGCGTCCGCACCATATTTTTCCATAATTTCATCTGGGCTAACCACGTTGCCTAAACTTTTGCTCATCTTTTCGCCGTTCATGCTGACAAAGCCATGCACCAACAAAATCTTCGGCAACTTCAATCCCAATCCCAATAAAATCGCCGGCCAAATTGCCGCATGAAACCGCAAAATATCTTTGCCAATCACCTGCACGCTTGCTGGCCAAAACCTCACCTCAAACTCATCGGGATAACCCAGCCCCGTAATATAATTACTGAGAGCATCAATCCACACATACATCGTTTGTTCCGCATCATCTGGCACCGAAATCCCCCAAGCCACCTGCGTTTTTGGTCGCGAAATTGACACGTCCGGCATATCTTCCAAGAGATTTAAGATTTCTTTGGCACGAAAATCCGGCACAATCTTGATAAAATCGCTATCCGCGCTGTTTGCCGCCTCTTCCACGCTCATTTTCAAACCTTTTTCCAGCGCCGCGCGAATTCTCGGCAAAAATTCACTCATCTTCAAAAAATAATTTTCTTCTTTCAACTTGACAAACGGCTGATGATGAATTGGGCACACGCCATGGTTTTCCTCAACTTCAGAATTTGTGAAAAAACTTTCGCAACCCTCGCAATACCAACCCTCATAAGCACTCTTATAAATATGTCCAGCCGCCGCCAATTTTCGCCAAATATCTTGGCAACGCCGCTTGTGCGCCTCTGATGAAGTGCGAATAAAATTAGTGTTCGAGGCGTTCATTTTTTGTAATAATTCCCGAAACAACTTCGCATTTTTGTCCACCAACTCCGCCGGCTCTAGCCCCAGCTCCGCCGCTTTTTTCGCCACTTTTTGTCCATGCTCGTCTGTCCCCGCTTGAAACCGCACTTCTTCGCCCAAATTGCGCTGCCGCCGCGCCCAAATATCCGCCAACAAATAATCTAACGCATGCCCCACATGTGGCGCACCGTTCAAATAAGCAATAGCCGTTGTGATATATTTCATCTTTCCATTATACCACACTTAAAGCAAACCCCACGTTTTCGTAATATGCACTTTGCCAGCTCGCCGCCGCAACATAACGTCTATTATTCTGATACGCCAAGGGCGCACAACAGCGCATCCGTGAACTCGTCTTGGCGCGTGTAGAAGCCGTTTGTGAGGATGCCGTTTGTGCCGATTATGGGTAAGTC
>JAITKW010000067.1 GCA_031278275.1 Candidatus Nomurabacteria bacterium
GCCGTTTCTCGCCCCAAAGCCCCCGACTACTCAATACACTTCCGTGTATTGTCTGGAGGCTGCCATGTCTAGCCTAGCTACTATCTATGCCGGACTTCTACCTGCTGAAATCTCTTTTCTAGTAGCATTGTCTGCTCGTAAGGGACTAGCCTTGACTACGCATCTAGCAAGAGTATGTTTCGGCGTATATACCTCTGCAACCGAGCGACGAGTCCAAAGGATTGGCGCAAAGCTAGAGAAATTAAAAGCCGTAACCCGCCGCACAATAGCACGCAGAAACCGCACCGGCGGAACTTCTGCGGTAATGTGGCATATAACGAAGCGGGGGTTGCGTTTGGCGTTCTTTGGCGACAAAGATATCGCTCGGCGGATTCGTTGGTGGGATGACGGCAATTCTGGCTTGTCGCAAAAAGAACATACCCTTGCCATCAACGACATTGAATGCAGTCTACTTGATCTGGCAGGCTCGGACATCGGTTTCAAGGTCAGCGAGGTAAGACATGAACCAGACTGTTGGTTTTATCACGGAACAATCGAAACTAGACCAGACAAGTTTATCCAGACCGAGTATGCCGGCAAGATTGCCAACTGGTTTATAGAATACGAGCGCACCAAGAAAAAGCCAATTCTCATCCGTGCTAAGTGCCAAGAATACCGCGAATATATTATTGAGAACTATGAAAAGCTGTGGGCTGGCAATGTGCCAACTGTCTTATGGATTTGCGAGACCGCAGGACTCAAGAAGCTCACCCAAGAGCGCGTGAACGAGAGTTTGGGCGCATATGCGGGGCTGTGTAGGGTCATAACGCCAGATGAGCTGGTTGCTACCGTGCTAAGGGGCGAAAATGACTAATTTTGCCGATTTTGCCCCAGAAAACCCCAAAGGGCTGGACTTAAAAGCCATTCCAAGTTTCAATGTCCAAGGGGGTGACTTAATAGAGGCGGGGGTTACAAAAAAGCGCAAGCGGTCAGTTCGGATAAACGGAGTTCGCATTATGCCCATCTACAAAGCTCTCGACCCAGTCAAGCTTGCTCATGTTTTTATCACCCTAGCGCTATCAAATAAGCGCGCCATCGCCCCAAAGAAAGGAGTAGCAAATGTTAGGTTTTGAAAATCTCAACTTGAAAAGAGCTGTTAGCTACTTGCGGGTTTCTACCCGCGAACAAGCTGAGCGAGGCGGTGAAGCTGAAGGCTTTTCTATACCCGCACAGCGTGAGGCAAACAAAGACAAAGCGTTGTCGCTAGGCGCAATTATCGTAAAGGAATTTGCGGACAAGGGCGCAAGCGCTAAGTCTGCAAACCGCCCTGCGCTCAAGGAAATGCTAGCTTATGTTTCTGATCCCGACAATGAAATCTCATATGTAATCGTGCATAAAATAGACCGTCTTGCACGCAATCGCGAGGACGATGTGAATATCAACAAAGTATTCCGCGAATCTGGCGTTCAGCTTATCTCCACGAGCGAGGTAATTGACGACAGCCCATCTGGACGCTTGATGCATGGAATGCTTTCAGCTTTTGCTGAATTCTACAGTAATAATCTTGCCAAAGAAGCGCTGAAGGGTATGAGCCAAAAAGTCAAAAAGGGCGGCACAGTAAGTAAAGCCCCGCTTGGGTATAAAAACGTGCGCACGGTAAATACTGAGGGGCGTGAAGTCCGCACGATTGAGGTAGACAAAGAACGAGCGCCACTAATCTCAGAGGCGTTTCGGCTATATGCCACGGGCGAGTGGACTTGTGTAAGCCTAGCCGCCGAGCTCGCCGACAGAGGTCTTGCGACCGCTTCTACGCCAAACATGCCAAGCAAGCCGGTAGATGAGAGGGTGATAAATAATATCTTATTGAACCGCTACTATATCGGCATGGTGAAGTTTCAGGGCGCACACCATGACGGCAAACACCCGCCCCTCACCGACTACAACACTTTTGAGAAATGCCAAGCTATTCTTGCAAGTCACATAAACGGCGAACGTTGCCGAAAACACGACCATTATCTCAAATCTACTGTCTATTGTGGCGAATGCGGGTCACGGCTTATCATAACTGTCTGCAAGTCTGGCAACGGAACTCATTACCCATACCTGTATTGTATTGGGCGACAGTCTGGCAGGACAAACTGCAAACAAAAAGCTGTGCTAATTTACGAAGTGGAAGACAAAATCACCGACTACTATAAGACTATTCAGTTCGATGAGGAGTTTAGACAAAAGCTTGAAAAAGTATTGATGGAAGACATAAAAGAAAAGAAGAAACTATCTGCCACCGAACAAAACGACTACCGCGAACAAAAAATCAGATTAGAGCGAATGCAGGGCAAGCTCATGGAGGCGTATTACGATAACGCCATCAACCAAGATGTATTAAAAATTGAGCAGGATAAAATCGCCAACCAGCTAAGCAGCATCAAAACAAAACTGGAGATTGCCGAACACAGCTATGAATTGACTGAGAAAAATCTCAAAATGGCGCTTGAATTAGCCGATAATTGCTATGAGTCCTACGGGCAAGCCCCCGACCACATCCGGCGGATGTTCAACCAAGTGTTCTTCGAGAAAATATATGTCAGCCCCGACACCAACAATCCAGAGCAAACAAAGATTGGTGTTGACCTCAAGCCGCCATTTTCGCAAATCTTAAACTTGAAGCCAAAAAACATCTCCGAAAGTGGAGATGTTTTAGAAAACTCTGGGTCTTTTCACGTCGTTAGTTTGAGTAACGACATAATGGTCGGGGTTACTGGACTTGAACCAGCGACCTCACGGCCCCCAGCCGTGCGCGCTACCACTGCGCCAAACCCCGTTAATGTTATTGGTCGGGGTGACCTGACTTGAACAGGCGACCTCGCAGTCCCGAACCGCGCGCGCTACCAACTGCGCCACACCCCGAACCGTTTGATTATATCATTTTTTACTCAAATATGAAATGGCGTATTTGTGACATTCCACCACCACGATTGGAATGATAAACGCCATCACGCAAACCATAATAAGCGCGTCCATTGGCACAGAAACGACATGCATGACTTGACCAAGTGGCGTAAATAGCAATATCAACTGCAAGCCAATTGCGATTATCAGGCTGACGGTAAGCATGGGGTTGATGGTGCGAAGTCGTGCGAAAATTGACTGAAAATTGCTACGCATATTGAGGGCGTTCGCCCATTGCGCCACCACCAGCGCCATAAATGCCAACGTGCTGGCAACGCCAAACGTGAAAAATTGTTGATAATACCAAAACACAACGAGTACAATCGCCGCCATCGTCACCGCCATCAAAATCATGCGCATGGTCATGGAGCGCGAAAGTAGCGGTGCGTCAAATGGTTTTGGTTTGTGTTTCATGACGTTGTTTTCGGCTTTCTCCAGACCCAGCGGAATTACCATCAAAGAATCTGTCACCAAGTTCACCCATAGAATCTGCACCGGCACCAACGGCAACGGCATGCCCAAAACCAGCGCGCCCACCATGGTCAAAGCTTCGCCGGCGTTGGTTGACAAAAGATACATCAACATGCGTTTGATATTCGCCACAATCACTCGCCCCTCGCGCATGGCTTCCACAATATTTTTGAAATTATCGTCCAGCAAAATAATATCACCCGCATCTTTCACAATTTGCGTAGAAGTTCCCATCGCCACGCCCACATGTGCATTGGTGAGCGCCGGCACATCGTTTATCCCGTCACCCGTCATGGCTGTAATATTGGTTTGCTCCAAAACCGAAAGCAACCGAAACTTTTGCTCCGGTGTCACCCGCGAAAATACATAAATATCTTGCACTGCGGTTTTCAGTTCCTCGTCATCTAGCATTTCAATTTGTCGACAGTCCATTGCTTCGGAGCGATCTTTAACCAAGCCCAACTCCTTGCCGATGGCATACGCTGTTTCAAAATGGTCGCCTGTTATCATGCGCACGCTGACACCAGCATGTTTTGCTGCCGAAATCGCGCCTTTGCTTTCTTTGCGCAATCTGTCCGCCACCGCCATGAAACCCACGAAAACCAGTTTTGTGTCGTCAACAATTTTCGCAAGTGACCCCGTATTGTGTGTCGCCGCCGCCTGCGCCACAGCAATCACTCTCAAACCCTTGCTGGTCAGGCGATGCAATTCAGTCATGCATTTTTTGTGAGTCGCTTTACTAAGATGCGCTCTTTCCATGATTTTTTCTGGTGCGCCTTTGATAACTAACCGATATTTTTCCCCATCGTGCCATAAATTACCGCTCATCGCCAGCTTTTGGTCAAACAAAAAACTATGCGCTGGCTGCCCCGTCACGCCCGCCCCCAATTTCGTATCAGCAAATTCATTCATGGCATTATCCAAAGGATCCATCACTTTTTCACCAGTTACGGCGGCAAACCTCAGCAATTTATTGACCAAGTTTTTGTCGTGCGACAAACACCACGTTTCAATCACCGCCAATTTATTTTCCGTCAAAGTCCCCGTTTTGTCCGTTGCGATAGTGGTAATCGCTCCAACTGTTTCAATAGCGCGCATGTTCGTCACCAAGGCTTTTTTCTTCGCCATGCGGCGCATGCCGAGCGCCAAAACGATTGAAATGGCAATGGGCAAATCTTCCGGCACGGCTGAAACGGTCATCGCCATCACAAACTTCAGGCTGTTCGCAACATCAATTCCTCGGAACAATTCCAAAGTAAAGACGATAACCGCCAAAATCCCCACCGCAATGGCAACTTTTTTGATTAGCTTGTTAATTTTCTGTTGGACTGGGCTTAAATGTGTGGACTCACTGGCAAGATTAGCGATTTGCCCAAACTCCGTTTGGTTGCCAATCCTAGCAACTACGGCTTTGGCGCTGCCGGATATTAAAAAGGTTCCGGAAAATAACATGTTTTCTTGGTCGTAAACTTCCAAATTGCCCGACAATTTGCGGTGGTGTTTGGAAACATGCGTACTCTCGCCCGTCAAAATTGATTCATCAACTTTCACGCCTTTTGCCTCTAACACACGACAATCCGCCGGCACTTTTTCACCTTCACTGAGCAACAAAATATCCCCCGCCACCAAATCTTCCGCCGAGATTAACGTGTCTTTCCCGGAGCGCAAAACGGTGATTTTTTGGACGGTATTTTGTCTTAGTGAACGGATAATTTTTTCTGTGGAAAACCGCTGCACGTAAAAAATCGTGGCGTTAATCGTGATAATAATGGCGATAATCAATGCGTCCAAAAAATCTTTTTGAATTAGCGAAAGCATGCACGCCCCAATCAAAATTGCCATGAATAAATCCAAAAATGGTTCCAATATTTTTCGCCACAACGGCTCGGTTTTGACGTTCAAAACGTTTTTGCCATATTTTTTTTGGCGCTTGAAAACCTCCGACTCCGAAAGCCCGTGCGCGCCGTTCACTTTGAGATGTCTCAAAGTTTCGTC
>JAITKW010000058.1 GCA_031278275.1 Candidatus Nomurabacteria bacterium
CCGAATTTTGCTCATCATTTCTGCGTCTTTTTCCAATTGGTTGGCAAGGCGGGTGAGAGATTTGTCCAAAGTACCGGAATATTCACCGGAACGGATTAGGGCGACATAAACATTGCTAAAGACTTTTGGAAACTTCTCCATCGCGTCCGCCAAAGGCTTTCCGCCCTCCACGGTCGCCAAAATGTCTTCCACTACGCCACGCATAGGTTTGGAAATGGTTTGTTCGGCGATGGTTTGCAGGCTTTGCGCAAGAGGCAAGCCCGCACCAATCAAAGTGGCGAATTGGCGGGTGAACACAATCTTGTCTTTGGTGGTGATGCGGTTCAAGAGATTATTCAAGAACCCACCAGTGTTGGCTTCAGTGACGGTTTGCGGAACTAGGCCGTTGTTGACAATCAACTTGCCAGCTTCGTACTCGTCCTCGGCTTGAACACTGCCCTTGACAATCTCACCTTTTTCGTTTCTTGCTCTATAATCAAATCGTTTCATTTATTTTACCAACCTTTCAAACTCCGAAAGATCCACGGCTGCCTCGCGTGCGTCATCATAAGAAAGTATACCTTGTTGCACCATTTTTGCCAAAGTTCTGTCCATGGATTGCATTCCCACATCAATACTGGTTTGGATTACGGCATCTAATTGATGGCTTTTGCCTTCGCGAATAATACTACGTACGGCATTGTTGGCAATCATAATCTCGGCGGCGACAGTACGACCGCCCTTGAGGGACGGGAGCAAGCGCTGAGAGCAGACCGCCATTAAGATATTAGCAAGTTGAGAGCGGATTAGCGGTTGTTGGGAAGCTGGGAAAATATCCACAATTCGGTCAATGCTTTGGGCGGCGGAGTTGGTGTGAAGTGTGGCAAACACTAAGTGCCCAGTTTCGGCGAGAGTGATGGCGGAAGAAATGGTTTCAAGATCGCGCATTTCGCCGACCAAAACTACATCGGGGTCTTGGCGCAAGGAGGAGCGAAGAGCAGCGGTGAATGAAAAAGTGTCATAATGGACTTCCCTTTGTGCTACAACGGAACGGCGCGAAACGTAAGTGTATTCAATAGGATCTTCAATGGTGATAATGTGGACAGCTTTTTCAATATTGATTTTGTTGAGGAGGGCGGCAAGCGTGGTGGTTTTACCAGAACCGGTGGGGCCGGTTACCAACACCAATCCGCGTGGGTAATTTGCAAAACTTTCCACAACGGCTGGAATGCCCAGTTCGTCAAGAGTGGGGATTTTTTTGGGGATTAGCCGAAAAGCACCCGCCAAATTGCCTTTTTCATGAAAAGCATTTACACGAAAACGTGCCGAATCGCCAAAAGCGAATGAAAAATCCAGCTCTTTGTCGCGACTCAAAACTTTCTCTTGCTCTGCGTCAAGTACAGAATGAATTAAGTTTTTAACCATATCTGGGGTCAAGCGATGTTCGCCGCCACCGACAAGAGTGCCGTCAATCCGAAACATGGGAGGCAGGCCGACTTGGAGGTGCAAATCTGAGGCATTGCGCTTGACAACTTCTTCTAACAAAGTTTCTATCCTGAAAGCTGGTGTTGTTGTAGTCGTGTTTTCCATTTACCTCCTATGCAATATCCGATGTTACGCGGTTAACTTCATCAATAGTCGTGATACTGGACAAAACTTTCAAAATGCCATCTTGGCGCATAGATACCATGCCTTTGGCAAGAGCGATTTTGCGTACTTCGTTGGCGGTGGCACGTGCCACAATCAATTTCTGGAT
Source organism: Candidatus Nomurabacteria bacterium (assembly GCA_031278275.1). Lineage (GTDB taxonomy): Bacteria > Patescibacteriota > Saccharimonadia > Saccharimonadales > Saccharimonadaceae > JAISOF01. Next base: position 1,736 of record JAITKW010000058.1, read on the forward strand.
GTCTTCATCAACATCAATGGCTTCAAACAAACCAGTTCGTCCCAAGTAACCCTTTGGCGCTTCTTCGTCATCAATGCCACGTGTGAAAGTATATGATGGTTGATTGTAGAGTGGTAACTTTTCGTAACCCAAATCGTTGCCGACTTTCGCCACGTCATCATTACTGCGCGGCAAAAGCCACCCAACCATATTTTTCACCAAGTCAGTTTCAATTGCTGATGATTGGTATTTTTCTTGTTTTTCGGCGATTTTGCGCACCAAGCGTTGACCAATCACAGTGTTGAGAGTGGAAGCCAACAAGAACGGTTCAACCCCCATGTCCAAAAGACGGGGCAAAATACCAGCGGCGGAGTTGGTGTGCAAGGTTGAGAAGACTAAGTGACCGGTGAGCGCAGCTTGCACGGCGAGGCTAGCGGTTTCGGCATCGCGAATTTCACCAACCATAATCACGTCTGGGTCTTGACGCAGGACGGAGCGCAAGCCATTGGCGAAAGTCAGCCCCGCATCTGGATTGATTTGGATTTGATTGACACCCTCAATTTTGTATTCTACTGGATCTTCCAAAGTCACGATGTTGATGGATTCCTTTTTAATCATTTTTATCAATGCGTAAAGCGTGGTGGTCTTACCAGAGCCAGTAGGGCCAGAAGTCAAAATCATGCCATTCGGTCGTTGAATGCCCCGCTCCAAAGAGCGATAAGCTCGCCCAACCACGCCCAACTTATTAAAATCAAGCGTGTCGGCATTTTTTTCAAGCAAACGAATAACGACTTGTTCTCCCCAAATTACGGGGGAAATGGCGATACGCAAATCCACATCTTTGTCGCTAATATGCACCGTAAAACGACCGTCTTGAGGGATGCGGTGCTCGTCAATTTTGAGGTTGGAAAGGATTTTGATGCGAGTGACCAGTGAAACATCAATAGACTTTGGTAGGGTCATCACCTCACGTAACACGCCATCAATCCGGCAACGAATCAAAAGGCTGCTTTCCAACGGCTCAATATGAACATCGGATGCCCTAGACTTGACTGCAAATTCCAAAATTGAAACTAAAGCCTTGCTGATCGGGGAATCCTGCACAATGGTTTGGGCTTTGGTGGGGTCAATTTTTTTCGCAGACTCAACACTATCAGCCTTAATCGCTGCGTCAACTCCGGTAAAGTCGGCGCGGTATTGTGAAATGGCGGATTTGATGCCTTGCGACGCCGCCATATAAGCGCGAATGGGTTTTTGCGCCATACTGGAAAGGTAATCAACGCCTTGCACGTTGGTAGCGTCCAACATAGCGATACATAATTTGCCGTCTTTTTCGGCGATGGGCACAGCTTGCATTTTTTCAACGGTTTCAAGGGGGATTTGGGACAAAATGTCTTGGCTGATAATAGTATCGTCAATAAAAATAAACGGCACACCAAAAACACTAGCCGTGGCGTGGGACAGGGTTTGATCGTCAATGGCATTTTTGCTTTTCAATTCGTCAAATAAATCTAAATTGTTTGCCTTGGCGTTGTGATAAATCTCACTTTCTTGATCCTCGTCAATCAAGCCTCCCTCAATCAAAAGTTTGAGCAGTTTTGCTTCAACGTCTTTAGTAATGGTTGGCATGGCTATTCAGCTCCCTCTTTTGTTTTATTATTCTGGTTGTTTTTGTCCTCAACCTTGTTGCCACATTCGTCAACCGAGCCGTCTTCGGGATCTTCGGTGCCGATACAGACGGTGACAGTTGGGTCAATGGCGTTGGGATTGAACACCAAAGGGTCTGGATTGGGGGCTGTTTGCGTAATCAAAGTGGCAGTTTGCACGGTTTCCAGCTTTTCGTCTGGATCGCCAAGTAAGGCGTTAAACCCGAAGAATGACGCAATCACTGCAACCGCCGACATGAAAATTACGAGTGCTATATCAGATTGTTTCATAATTATTTATTACTCACCTTTCTTGCTTTATCTGATGCATATAACGTCTTTTCGCCAAGCGAATAATTTTTAGTGCTGGTGCGGAACGCGCTAGCTTGAATACCAAGCTCAACACGGTTAGTGGATCTGAAAGTTAAGTATGCGGAATTGACATCTATGAAACGGATAGAGCGCTCAATATTGTTAACTAATTTTGAAAGACCAAGTGGTTCCGAACATTTAGTAACCGAGTTGCTACAACCCAGTTCGCCGATGGCTTGGAAAGAAAAGTTCATGCGGGTGGCGGTAGTTTTGGTTTGGCTGCCACTAGTGTTGGATGCCGAGCCTAAACTAATGCCCTCAACACTGGCTAAGCCATCACCTCTTTTTAGTAGTAAATCGTCAAGACTGGAGCCGAGTGCGGCCAAGTTTTCGTATGGCGGCAAAGAGTTGGAAACGATACGGAGAGGGTCTTTTAAGTATTCGCCATCTAACGCCGAACACGAAGCCCCATCAGACAAGCCATAATCTTTAATACAAGCGACAGCCTTTAACCCTTCGTCACGGTTGAGTCCCGCCACTGATTTGCGGAGTTCATCGTAATTTGTGAGGCTCTCTTTGAGGGTGGCGATAGTGGTTTGCTTTTCGCCAATGACTTTGGCTTGAAAGTTAATCATGCGGATTAAGTAATTGATAGAAACAGCAGATACGCCAACAATCATAGATGCAACAACCACTGAAATCAACATCCATTTATTGGCTTTATTGATTAGGCTGTGTTTTTTGCTTACGAAACCTTTAGTAGTAATTGCCATACTATATATCCCCTTCCCTATCTAACTGTTGCTTTTCTTCTTCAGTCAATTCGCTTTCTTTAACATCGTCAGCTCTGGCGGCGAACATGGTGCCGTCGAGTTGCAAGAATGAATCTGTAACATTTTGTTTAGCAATACCGACTATCCTGACATTGCGATTTTGGAAATCTAAGGCACCATTGTCAATACTAAATGAGATACTAAACCTGAGTACTAAGTAGCCTTCGCTGGTACGCCCATAAGATACGTTGCTGTAGTTTACTGATTCTTGTGGAATTAAACGACAAGCGCTGGTCAAATAGCCTTCGTCGCCGTAACTACATGCGGTGGAGTAATAATAACCAGATTCGTTTTTGTCCTCATCGGTGGTGTAGCGTTTGATTTTGATTTCTTTATCTTCGCAATTTTGGTCGCCAGCGGCACATTTGTCAATATAAACACCGTAAATTGCCCCATCTTCACCGACTTCTTCGCGCGCAACTTGTACAACTTGGCCGTCACGATTGTAGTAATTACCGTAATCGTAATAAAGGCGGTCAATGGTTTTTAGCAGAGCCTCAAGTGCCACGAATCCCTCGCGAGATTGCGCATCAAAATAAATGGAGTTCTTGGCGGCGTTGAAAGATATTTCGGAAAAAGTAACGGTGGGTTCCCCAGTGGTATTATTGCGTGGAATGATGTCGTGGATAACGCCAAGCACTCTTGAAAACTCGTATTTGCCATCAGTTAGCTCGCCAATTTCGGTTAACTGATTTTGCAAAGTCAAGGTTTGTTCCACGTCTGGCTGACTCATGATTTCGTTATACGCCACCTCAATTTCTCTTGAGCGACCTTGGCTGACGGCGAGTTGCGAGGCATAAGTTGTGCCAAGAATGGCGACAATGCCCACCATGACTGATGAGATGACTATAGAGAAAAAGATGACAACGTTGCGGATTTTTTGAGCGCGCAACATTTGGTATTTGACTCTTGGGACTAAAGTGACCTCAAACATTATTTTTTACCTCCGATAAACTCAAATGGATTTTTGATAACTGGTTGGACATCGTTTACCCTTTCCGCCAAGCCCAAACAAACTGCAAACTCGGTCGCCACTGGCGCAAGGTTGACTTGAAACTCTGGCGGCACGATGACACGTTGCCATGGATTGCCACGCTTGGTCGGTGTGGATAATTTGGCTTCAATATATTCACCCATGAACGGAATGACTTCAGCGAAACCCGACAGTAAAATACCGCCGATGGGCACGTTGGGGTAGTTGTCTTGAAAGAACGAAACGGTTTTTCGGAGTTCGTTGATGAAACTGTCCAAAGTGGTGTTGACCGCAGTGAACATGCGACCGTCCAACTTGTCTTGGCTGAGACCAAACTTCAACAAGAATTGTCGGGCTTGCTCTTCTTTGACGCTGAGAGATAAAGAGGCGGTTTTGGTCAAGTTCTTCAGACCAATAGGCACGGCGCGAACAAGGCGCGGGCCACCAGCATAATAAACCACGATGTCGCTGCTATTTTCACCGTAATCCACAATCAATCTGGCATCGGTCGCATCATACGGCGCAAGCGAACGACAGATTGCGATAGGGTCTGGTTCTTCACCAATTACATAAAATCCCAAATCTTCCACCATCTCCATGCGCGTTTCAGCAAAAGCTGAAGTCGTAGACGAAATCAAAACGTTGGCTTTTGTGGGGTCATTCGGTAAAGGTCCGAGCGGTATCCAATCCACTTCAGCCTCGCCAATGGGTGTCGGGATATAACTATCCAGCTTATATTTCATGACTTTTTTCAATTCTGATAATGGTTGGTTTGGCACTTCCACAATGGTGGTAAAAGTTTTGGCTGCGGGTAGTCCGATCACGATATTTTTCGTGATGATACCAGCACCGTTAACCACATCTTTAATAGCCTCGCCAAGCGCCCGATTGCCGGCCTCAGAGGTGTCTTGTGTCATTTTCGGGTCAATCGGTAAATATCCAAAACGTTCCAAACGAAACCCCGTGCGAATTTCTCCTGAAACTTGGGCAACACGTATCGACCTTGTACCGATATCAAGTGCGAAAAATGCGCCCAACCCTTTAATTAAACTCATGATTTGATTGTAACATAAGCACAAACTAAAATGCAATACTTGTTTTTAAGAATTAACATGCTATTTCGTGGGTGGAACTTGAGAGTATATAATTATCACTAACCTTTTCCAGCGCTTTGTGGAGCCAGTTTATAGTTTTCATTAAAGTGTGATACAATGCAAAAAAGGAGGTTTGTTGTGGCGAGATTTGATGACCAGTATTTGGATTTGTGTGAGCGGATTTTGCGAGACGGGACGTATTCTGACAACCGTACGGGCGTTGCGACTTATCGCCTGCCCCATCAGATTTTGCGCTTTGACCTTGCGAAAGAGTTTCCGATTTTGACCACGAAGTTTGTGGCGTTTCGGCATGCGGTATTAGAGATGTTGTGGATTTACCAAGTCCAGAGCAACGATGTGCGATGGTTGCAGGAGCGCGGGATTAAGATTTGGAACGAGTGGCAAATTGATGAAAACGGATTTTATCAAGGCAAGGATTTTGGCAAAGAACATGCGTTTACGATTGGCACGGCGTATGGTTGGATTGTGCGACATTATGAATTGGTGCAAAACCTCATCAAAACCATCAAGACCGACCCGAATAATCGGCGTATGATTATGAGCCTTTGGCAAAACGAGTGGCTGCCGACCGCCGCACTCCCCTCTTGCGTGTGGAACTCGCAATGGAGCGTGATTGGCGGGAAGTTGAATGTGATGGTGACGGTGCGCAGTAATGATGTGCCACTCGGCATGCCGTTTAATGTTTCGCAATATGCGGTTTTATGTCATTTGGTGGCGCAGGCGTGCGGGCTGAAAGTTGGCGTGATGACTTATGTAATCAATGACGCACATATTTATGAGAACCAAATTGACGGAATTGAAGAGCAAATTGCGCGGCGAGATGAAAAATTGAAAAAAGATGGCAAATTGTTTGACGCGCCAAAATTATGGATTAACCCAAAAATCAAAGATTTCTTCAAGTTTGATAATTCAAAGGATTTGTTGGATATTAAATTGAAAAATTACGAACATCAAGGCAAAATCTCTATGCCGGTGGCGGTGTAGCTCCGCCTTCCAATTTTTCTTGTGTGGGTAACAGTTTTTATATTTGCTTGGCGTAATGCCAAAAGTTGCACGACTAATTTCAGCGGTCAAAACAAACCACCACTCTCCATGATAAAATTGCCTACGAATTGTCTTGCTCTTGAAGAGTACGATGTGGTCTTCGGGAGCTAGGGGTTGATTTTTTTGAAACCGATGGTGCGGAAGACTGCGCTCACAAACGGGGGAGTTGTGCAACAAGACCACATTCATGCTATTCGTGATGGTTGTTGGTGTGATATATTATATGTATGTTCACAATTATTGCGGCGGTTGGGAGGAACCGAGAACTGGGGAAAAATGGCGGGTTGGTGTTTCGCTTGCCGAATGATTTGAAGTTTTTCAAAAAAGTTACTTTTGGCGCAAAGATTTTGATGGGGCGAAAGACGTTTGAGAGTTTGCCGAAAAAGCTACCGGAGCGCAAGCATTTGGTGTTATCAAGTAGCAATTTTGCGGTTGACAAAGACGTGGAAATTGTGCAAAGTTTGGATGATTTTGTGAAAAAAAATAAAGACACGATGGAGGAGATTTTTGTGATTGGCGGGGGTAGCGTCTATGCGCAGTTGTTGCCACATGCCAAGAAAATGTATTTGACGGAGGTGGACGGCGAAGACGTGCGTGCTGATGTGTTCTTCCCGAAGTTTGACAAGTCCGAATGGTTGAAAAAAATAATTGGACAAGGAGAAGATAATGGTGTAGCTTATCGTCATGTTTTGTATCGGCGAAAATAAGGTAATTTCGCAAAACTTGTTGGTTTTATGCCACAAGTAATATAAAAATCAAGGAGGAAGTATGAACGATGAAGCTATTTTGGGGTTAATTAAGGCAGAGGAAAATCGCCAAAGAGATGGTTTGGAGTTGATTCCGAGCGAAAATTATGTTTCGCATGACGTTCTTGCGGCGATGGGGTCGGTGTTTACCAATAAATATTCTGAGGGGTTCCCGAGTTTTAGTGAACTGGACGCAGATGAGAGGGAAATTGCGGAAAAAATCATGCCGAGTTTTCGGTATTATGGCGGGCAGGAAAATACTAATCGGGTGGAGCGACTGGCGATTAGTCGGGCTTGCAAATTATTCAAGGCGGATCACGCCAATGTGCAGCCACATTCCGGCGCGCAGGCAAATAATGCGGTGTATTTTGCGTGGTGCGAAACGGGCGATACGATTTTGGGGCTGGATCTCGGGCATGGCGGGCATTTGACGCATGGTGCGCCGGTGACGCAGTCAGCGCAGGTTTACAATTTCGTGCGATATAAAACCACAGAAAACGGTGATTTGGATTATGACGAAATTGCACGGCTGGCGAAAAAACATCGCCCGAAAATTATTTTGGTGGGGTTTTCGGCTTATCCAAAAGTGCCGGATTTTGCGCGGGTGGCGGAAATTGGGCGGGAATATGGAAGTTTGCTGATGGCGGATATGGCGCATGTGGCGGGATTGATTGCGGGTGGGGCGCACCCGAATCCGTTTGATTTTGGCTTTCATGTCATGACGACCACGACCCACAAAACTTTGCGTGGGCCACGTGGCGGGTTAATCCTCAGTCGTGGCAAAGTCGGCAATCCTTTGAAAAAGCCCACGAAAACTTTGGAAAATATCCCAACTTTGATTGACAGAGCGGTGTTCCCGGGTACGCAGGGCGGGCCTTTGATGCATGTAATAGCGGCGAAAGCGGTGGCGTTTCATGAGGCGTTGCAGCCGGAGTTCAAAAAATATGCCGAACAAATTGTGAAAAATGCCAAACGGTTGGCGAAAGAATTGACTGCGCGGGGTTTTGAGTTGGTGTTTTCTGGCACGGAAAATCATTTGATTTTGGTGGATATGATGAAGAGTTTTGGCATTGACGGCAAAGAGCTTGAAATGGCGTTGGATAAGATTGGGCTGAACTTGAATGCGAATGCCATTCCGAACGACACGTTGCCAGCGTTTCGTCCATCTGGTGTGCGGTTGGGTACGCCCGCCATTACTACGCGGGGGCTTTTGGAGAAGGATATGGTGCGGATTGCGGAGTGGATGAGGTTGGCTTTGGAAAATCGTAAAAATGACCAAAAGTTGGAAAAGTTGCGCGCGGAAGTGCGGGAGTTTTCGCATAGGTTTCCGCTACCGAGCGACAATTAGTCACATAATTGCATGATTAGTTAAGGCGGTCTTGTAATGTTGCTTGTTGCCGAGCGATAATTAGCTACAACTCTTCCACAGTATAAGTAATCGTCACGGTATAATCGCCGCTGGCTTTACTGATTGTTGGGCTGACGCCAAACCAAACGTCTGTAATTTGTGGGGTGTCGGGGGTTAGGAGGTCGTCTGTTTGGGTACCGGTTCTGATGAGAGTATCTATGGTTGGCACCGTTGCCCATGAATAGGCCGTGTTGGCTACGTTGGTTTCTTGGGTAGTGGTACTGCCAAAGGAGCCTTGACTTGTCACACGGTAGGCCCAGAAGGAACTGTTGCCGATTAGGTTTGAGACGAGGGAGTCGCTGGCTGGGTTAGTTAAGTCATAACCGGTGATGGTCGGAATGGTGGTGGCTGGAGTAGTGGTGTTAGTTAGGTCGGAACTAGAGGCTTTGAGGCTGAGGTTGTAGCCATCGGGGTTGTTGGTGGAGACTGTGACGGGACTTTGGTTGGAGGAGAACTTGCTAGGTTGGACGTTAACTTGGACGGTCTGGGGGGGGGCAGTTATAGTGAGATATTTTTCAATTGCTTGATAGAGGGTGTTGGCGGAGTTAGTACCACTAGGTGTGGTAACGAGGACGCTTTTGGTGCCAGATGTGGTAAAGCTAGGTAGGGTGCAAGTGATGGTGGTTGAGCTAACTACTGTGAATGAGACGCAGGCTTCGGTGCCGACAGTGACGGCGTTGGCATTGGTAAAATCTGTGCCAGTGATGGTGATGACTTGGCCGGTGACACCGGTAACGCCTTTGTCGGGGGAAACTGAGGTTACGGTGGGAGGAACCGCATAAGTCACGTCAAAACTAGTACTACTGCCATAAGGTGTTCTAGTAACAACTGACTGGGTTGAGCCCGCCGTCTTAGCTGGCGTAGTACACTTGGTTGAGGTAGCACTGCTATAGGTCTTAGCCGTGCAGTTAGTGCCGCCAACGGTGGTGGTAAAGCTTGAGTTGTAGTTAGTGCCAGTTAG
>JAITKW010000002.1 GCA_031278275.1 Candidatus Nomurabacteria bacterium
TGAATGAAACTGGTCTTATTGCATAATTCCCTCTTCATGGGGCTCTTTAATCTGTGACGACAGATTAAAGCGAGGAGCCGACTGACATGGGTAAGATCGGCTGTCACGGCTCCGTACCCATGAATGGGGGAGTTATGCAATAAGACTGCACGCACAAACGAGGGAATCATGCAACAAGCCCTTTTTCAATGTTGGAAAATTGCGCATTTCGTGTATAATTATGTGAAATGAGCAAGATTACAGATTCAGAAATGAAGCATTTGGCGGGGTTGTCCAACTTGTTGCTGGGTGGCGCAGAATTGAAAAACTTAAAAGAGGATTTGACACGGATTTTGGATTATGTTGAAGAGTTGAATGAAGTGGATACGACAGGGGTGGAGCCGACTTATCAAGTGTTTGATTTGCAAACGGTTTGGCGAGATGATGACGAGATTGATTATGGCGTGAAGAGAAAACAATTGCTGGGGCTGGCTGAAAATGTCAAAGATAATTCAGTGGTGGTGCCAAAGGTGTTATGATGGGCAAGACTTGGGGGAAAATAGCGGAAATGGTGGCTGCCGTGCAAAAAGGCGAAGTCTCAGCGCGCGCCAACGTGGAAAAAGCGCTGGATTTGGCAGAGCGTTGCAAAAACTACAACATTTTTGTCAACTTAACCCGCAAACGTGCTTTGCAAAAAGCTGAGGAAATTGACCAAAAACTGCAAAAAGGCGAAAAGTTGGGAGAATTGGCGGGCGTGCCGTACGTCCTCAAAGATAATTTCTTGGATTTTGGCGCAGACACCACCGCCTCTGCGAAAATGCTGGCGGGGTTTGTGGCGCCTTTGCAGGCCACAGCGGTGAAAAAGCTGGAGGCTGCTGGCGCAATTTGTATTGGCAAGTCCAACTTAGACGCTTTCGCACACGGCGGTAGCACTGAAAACTCATTTTTTGGCGTGACCAAGAACTTCAAGGATACCGAGCGGGTGGCGGGTGGCTCTTCGGGCGGTTCAGCGGTGGCGGTGGCGCTTGGTGTTGCGCCGTTTGCACTCGGCACTGACACGGGCGGTTCCATCCGCCAACCAGCCGCTTTTAACGGTGTGATTGGGGTGAAACCGACTTTTGGTTCGGTTTCGCGTTTTGGCGTAGTAGCGATGGCAAGTTCTACAGATACGATTGGTTGTTTTGCGACAAATGCCGCTGATGCACGGCTGGTGATGAAAGTGCTTGGCGGCAAAGATTCGTTGGATTCTACCACCATTGATAATGATTTTACGCCACGTGGCAAGCAAAAATTACACATTGGCGTGATTGCGGATTTCATGACTGATGACGTAGACCAAGAAGTTTTGGCAGTTGTGCGAAAATATATTCAAGAACTTGAAAAAAATGGAAACCGTGTTGAAACTGTGGAAATGCCTTTGCTAAAATACGCTTTGCCGGTTTATTATGTCGTGGTGCCAGCAGAAGTGGCGAGCAATTTGGCGCGGTATGATGGAATCCGCTATGGACATCGTGCAAAAACGGCGCGAACTTTGGGCGAAATCTATGGGCTGAGTCGTGATGAGGGCTTTATGCCAGAGAATAAACGGCGCATCATGATTGGTAATTTCGTGCTGTCCAGCGGATTTTTTGATGCGTATTATTTGAAAGCCGAGAAAGTGCGAACGTTGATAGTTGAGGAATATCAAAAAGCTTTCGCCAAGTTTGACGTGCTAGTTTGCCCCACCACGCCATCAACTGCGTTCAAAATTGGCGAAAATACGGACAATCCTGTGAAAATGTATCTGGAAGATGTGATGACGGTGCCACCAAGTTTGGCGGGGCTGCCAGCCATTTCGGTGCCGGCGGGGCGGACTAAAAGCGGTTTGGACGTGGGGGCGCAGCTGATTGGCGCGCGGGGTGATGATGCGTTGTTGTTGGATTTGGCGGAAAGCGTGGAGAATAAAAAATTAAAGGATAAAAATATATGAGTTCAGGTTTAATTTTCTTTTTGGTTGCGGTGTTGATTGTGGGGGCTTTGTTGTTTTTCGCAATTTCGGCGACCAAGCACAAAGTGGTGGTTTTGGACAAAGATCAATATCAGGCGGATTGGTTGGCGATTGAAAATGAGTTGCTCAAAGAAGACGAAAAAACTTATAATATCGCAGTGCTGGAAGCGGACAAATTAGTGGATAAGATTTTGATAGAAATTGGGGCGGCAGGCAAGACGATGGGGGAACGTTTGAAATCAGAGGGCGCGCGCTTTTCCAACCTCAACGGCGTGTGGTATGTGCATAAATTGCGTAATCAAATTGCCCATGAGCGCGGATTTTCCGTGTCTTTTGAACAAGCGAGGCGGTCGTTGTCGGTTTACAAACAAGCTTTACAGGATTTGGGGGCGATATGATAAGTAAAGAAGCTTTGGATAAATATGAAATGACGATCGGCATTGAATGCCATGTACAGCTAAAAACCAAGACCAAGTTGTTTTCGGGAGCCGACAATGATGCACGCGAATCGGAGCCGAACAGCAAAACTTCGCCAATTGACTTTGCTTTGCCCGGCATGTTGCCGGTCTTAAACAAGGAGGCGGTGCGACTTGCGGTGCGGTTGGGGCTGGCTTTGAACGCCAAAATCAATCTGAAAAGTCGCTTTGATCGTAAACATTATTTTTATCCGGATTTGCCCAAAGGTTATCAGATTTCGCAGTTTTATCAGCCCATTATTGGTGCGGGTTTTGTTGATGTGGACGGCGTGAAAGTGCGAGTGGAACACGCTCATCTTGAGGAAGATGCGGGGAAGTTGACGCACGTGGGAGAAATCAGCTTGGTGGATTTGAATCGTGCGGGTACGCCACTTTTGGAAATTGTGTCAATGCCGGACATGCATTCCGCCGCCAGCGCCAAAACTTATTGCACCGAATTGCAACGTCTCGCGATTTATTCTGGCGCTTCGGACGCTAATTTATATTACGGCAATATGCGGTTTGATGTGAATATTTCGGTCGCCCAAAAAGGCGATAAAAAGCTTGGTACGCGGGCGGAAATCAAGAATCTCAACTCGTTTCGGAGCGTAGAAAAGGCAGTGGAATATGAGTTCATTCGCCAAGTTGAGCTCTTGGAAAAAGGCGAGCGAGTTAAACAAGAAACGCGGGGCTGGAACGAAGCGAAAGGCAAAACTTTGGCACAGCGTAGCAAAGAAGAGGCGCAAGATTATCGTTATATGCCAGAGCCGGACGTGCCACCGGTGGTGCTTGACCAAAAGTTTATTGAGAAAATCAAAGCGGAAATGCCACTTTTGCCGAACGGTCATCGCGCAATCTGGGCGGAACTGAAACTTTCAAAGTCAGTGGTCAATGCCATCTTGGATAATCGTGTTTTGGCGGAAAAATTGACGAGCATTTTGCAAAAATTAGCGTCTGATAAAAATGGCATGGAGCTTGCCAAAAACATCACCAACTGGTTTTGCAACGTGTTGTTATCAGAAGAAAATGCTACGAAAGATTTTCGCCAATTGGACGTGACGGCGTTGATTGAACTGGCGAAAATGGTGGCAAAAAAGCAACTCAGCTCTACGTCAGCCAAAGAGATTTTATTGAAACTGCTTGATGGCAAGAAGCGCCCGAAAGAATTGGCGGAAAAATTGAACTTATTGCAAGTCAGCAATTCCGGCGAACTGGAAACCATCGTGGACAAAGTGCTTGAGTCGCCCGAAAGCGCAAAAGCGATTGCTGATATAAAATCTGGGCAAATAAAAGCAATTGGGTTTTTGGTGGGGCTGGCGATGAAAGAAAGCAAGGGCAAGGCGAATCCGAGCGTGGTCAGCGAAATTATTAAGAAAAAAATAAGAATATTGGGAGAAAAAGATGGTTGAGTGTTTTGAAAAAATATCTGAAGACGTGGTTTATAAGGGGAAATATCGGCGAGTCGTGGAGAAACGCTTTCAGTTGCCCGATGGGGAAACCAATGATTATGAGGTGTTGACACAAGCTAATGATTATGGTGGAGCGGTAATTATTTTGGCGATTAACGACAAAAATGAGGTCTTGGTCAATTATGAGTTTCGGGCGGGAACGGAAAAAGTGATGATTGACTTGCCGAGCGGTGGCTTGGAAAAGGGCGAAGACTTGAAACATGCGGCAATACGGGAACTAGTTGAAGAAACGGGGCATATGACAAAAGCGGAAGATTTGGAGTTTTTGGGTAGCACGGTCGGCGACCCTTATTCTGAGATAAAACATCACTTTTTCTTGACCAGAAAGGTGGAAAAAATCGGTGGCCAAAAATTGGATTCCACAGAGTTTATAGAGTTCGGCTGGATACCTTTAAGCAAATTCGTGGAAAAAGCAAGGAATGGCGAAGTGTGTAGCATGTATGCGATGGCGTTTTTGATGGCACTGGATAAGATAATTGACAATAATAAAGGAGAAATATGAATAAATATAAAACACCAACCAAAGCAGTAATCACGGATGCGGGATTTGCTAGCCGTTATTTGCCGATCACTAAGACAATCCCCAAAGCCATGTTGCCGATGGGTAACAAGCCGGTAATGCAACTGGTGGTTGAAGAATGTGTGAATGCTGGTATTCGTGATATTATCATCGTGGCTTCATCGGACGGCAAGCCAATTTATGAAGATTATTTTACCAATCCAGTGAAAAAAGTACTACAGCAGTTGAAGTCGCAAAACAAAGAAGATAGGTATGAGTCGGTGAAAAAAGTTTTGGAATTGGCGAATATCACGGTGATTGAGCAAGACAAAAACTTGCCTTATGGCAATGGCTCGCCGATTGCTAGCGCAAGACCGTATTTGAATGATGACGAAGCGTTCGTGGCGCTTTATAGCGATGATTTAATTTTGGGCGTGGGTGATGTGGCGACTTTGCTGGTGGCGCATAAAAAATATCCAGACGCAGCTGCTATTATTGCGGCGCAAGAAATGCCACAGGAAGTTTGGCATAGATACGGCATGATTGCCTTGAAAAATGAGAAAAAGCGCACCCTAAGCCACATTGTGGAAAAGCCCAAAACGCCAGAGGAGTCGCCGTCCAATTTGACTTCGTACGGTCGTTATCTTTTGACACCGGACGTATTCAAATATTTGGTGCCCAAAAACACTGGGCTAGATGATGAACTTTGGACAGTTGACGCAATTACTAAATTGGCAAAAGTGGGCGATGTTTATGTGACAAATAGCCGAGGCAAATGGTTGACCACCGGCGACCCCAAAAACTACGTTGCGGCATATCTTCAATATGTACTGGAAGAAGAAGATTACGCTGATGTTATTCAAGAAGTGCTAAAACCCAACAAATAATAACGTTCGTCCTATTGCACCGGCACCGGCGATAACGGGTCGGTGGGCGTGGTTGGATTAGTGGGCGTGGTCGGCGTAGGCACGATGGACGATGAGTTTTCGTTGTTGCAAGGCGTATCATCTTCGGTCGTTGGGTCATAACCGTCTGGCACACCAAAGTATATCTCATGCCCCGTCATCGGATCAACCATTTTTGACACTTCAAACGTAATCGTCAAAGACGTTGGCGTGCACTCCGTTGCTTTTTTGTGGGTGGCGGCGCTGAAACTAATTTCAACTTTTTCCACGCCAGAGTTCTTTTCGTTAAACCACGATGGATAAATATCCGTCTTACCGTTAATCGTCAACTTTTGAATGCCTTGCGGCTGAGCGATTGGCGCATTTTTGGTGTAGCGCCCCTCCGGGATATAAATATCTGCATGCACTTTTTCCATGTAATTATTTGCCAACCGGCGCACAGCGGTCGCACAACCAGTCTTCACCATCGCCGAACCGTCATGATTGCCACACCAAGTCGCCGTCACAACAGATGACGAATAACTCATGAACCAGTTATCCTTGCTTTTGCCCTTGCCATTATCGGTCGTACCAGTCTTGGACGAAGTCCAAACATCTTTCACCACGAAACCGTAACTGCTATGCGATCCTGAATAAGTAGTATTGCGCGCATAAGGGTCGTGCAAAATGTCCGAAAGCATATACGCAACTTGCGGATCAACCACGCGCTCACCGGCGGGATCCTGCCACTGTTTAATAATTTCATTTGAGGAGTTTTTAACTTCCAAAATATAAGAGTACGGCTTGAATGTGCCACCGCGCGCTAACGTGGCATAAGCGTTAACATGCTCCACCATTCGCACCGAACAGCCACCACCAATCGCACTTGACAATCCCGCAAAATCATTTTCGCCCGCACAATACGAAACATCGCCCAATTTGCGCCCAATCTCAAGACTTTTTTCAATACCAGTAATATACATTGCTTTCACCGCCGGACGATTAAAAGAATTGCCCAGCGCCTGACGAATTGTGATGTCGCCATATGTCAATCCAGTTGAGTTTGGCAAGTGGCATTCACCACTGTAATCACCAGCGCAATAAATCGCATCAATATTTTCGTCACGCAAAATGGAACCTGGCGCATAATTTACGCCAGCTCGCTGCATAAACAGCGGAGCGTAATCCATTATCGGCTTAATCGTAGAGCCTGGCTCCAGAAGCTGAGTAGTCGCGTTCAGTTGCCCGTAGCCCGCCGTATTCCAATCGGTACTTCCCACCATCGCAATAATCTGACTAGTTTCCACGTCCGCCGAGACAATCGCCATGTTGTCAGCGCTGGTTTTTTTGAGCTCCTGATTGCCCGCCACCATCGCCTCTTCAGCGGCAACCTGCGCCCGATAATCCAACGTGGTTTTAATCGTCAGCCCCCCCGT
The DNA here is from genome assembly GCA_031278275.1 of Candidatus Nomurabacteria bacterium. Lineage (GTDB taxonomy): Bacteria > Patescibacteriota > Saccharimonadia > Saccharimonadales > Saccharimonadaceae > JAISOF01. The sequence continues at coordinate 6,710 of JAITKW010000002.1, forward strand.
TCGCACAGTTTTCACGCCAAACTCTTCTTCCAATTGTTTCTTGACTTCCAAGACAAAATGTGGCGCTTTGATGTCTTTATATTGGCTTTCTTCCGGTTGCACCGTGTCCAAAATGGCAAATTGCTTTGCTGCCTCAATAGTTTCCTTGTTCACTCCCTCACAAATGTCAACCGTTTCGTGCTTGGCGGCCGCCTCTTTGAATTTTTCGTTGCTACAAACCTCCAACATCGCATCCAAAGTTTTGTGTTGACGCTCAATCAACTCATCGTTCATCTCCGTGTTGTATGGGTCGTAGCGACTAGGGTTATTGGGAATAGCCGCGAGCAACGCCGCTTCTGCCAAAGTCAAATCTTTGGCAGATTTTGACAGCCCCTCAGCGTTACGAAAATAAGTCCGCGCGCCCGACTCCACGCCGTTGCGCCGCCCGCCATAAGGCGATTCGTTCAAATAAAGCGTAATCAACTGTTTCTTGTCGTACATTCTCTCCACCTCAATCGCCAAAATAATTTCTTTAATTTTGCGTGGTATGCCACCCATGCTTCTGTCTTCGGCGATGTCCGAAAAATAAACTTGTTTGATGAGTTGTTGCGTCAGGGTTGAGCCACCTTGCGTACTGCCACCTTGCAAATTGTTCAAAACTGAACGGATAATCGCTGGGATACTCACGCCAGGGTGTGAATAAAAATCCTTGTCCTCAATTGCCACGGTCGCCAGTCGCATATAAGGGCTGATTTCATCACTTTCCACTACGATTTTATAATCTCCGTCACTTTTATCTTCCCACAACAATACGCCGTTTCTGTCCTCGTAACGATTAACCGTAGTTTGGACACGTTTTGCCAGTTCGCCTGGGCGGATTGCGTCAAGGTCTTTTCTGAAATACAAAAACAGTCCACCCACGCCCGCCACGCCAATCAAAAAGATGACCAAAATAATCTTCAGCGAAAGGAATAACCCGCGCTTTGAAAACCAAAAACGAAGAACTCTCTTTGGGTGGAGTCTGGCAAAGAATCTTAGGAAAGGATTTTTCGGTAATTTTGCCTCGTCTTCCGCTCGGCGGCGCGCTTCCAAATCTTTCTTGGCGGCACGGCGATAAGACAGGTTAGAATATGGCCTCAAACCTTTGTTTTTGCGTGATTTTTTTGACGCTTCCTTGTTTGATGGTGTGATTTTCTTGAAAAACTCGCCAATTTTTTCACGAAAACTATGCTTTTTTACTTTCATACCAGACCCATTATAGCAGATTTTTTATTATAGGCAAAAACATAATGTGGGATTGTAGTAGCAAGATTTCAACATGTCCCAAATATTTTGACTATAACCAGGAAATTGTGTAATATATGAATATGAAATTATCCGAAGAGCTAATTTGGCGGGGGTTTTTTGCGGAGCATACGTTGAAAGACCCGAAAGAGCTTGATAAAAAATCGCGCAAGTTTTACCTCGGCGTTGATCCCAGTGCGGATTCTTTGCAAATTGGCAATTTAGCGGCATTAATGATGGTGCGTTGTTTTGCGCGACATGGTTACGAGGCGTTTTTGTTGGTGGGCGGTGCGACCGGACAAATCGGCGACCCGAAAATGAGCGAGGAACGCCAGCTGAAATCGCTGGAAGAAGTGGTGCGCAATAAGAAAATCATTTCCCGACAATTCAAGATGGTTGCGGGGGCGGATTTTACGCTGGTTGACAATTACGATTGGTTCAAAAATATCAATTACATTGAGTTTTTGCGTGAAGTTGGCAAGCAATTTTCAATGACACAATTGTTGGATCGTGAGTTCGTGAAGTCGCGCATTGGCGAGGGCGGGGTTGGCATTTCTTATGCTGAGTTTTCATACTCTTTGATTCAGGGCTACGATTTTTTGCATTTGTTCCGAAATTATGGCGTGGATTTGCAGATTTGCGGTGTTGACCAGTTTGGCAATTGCGTTTCCGGCATGCATTTGATTGACAGGCTGGCGGGCGAAAAAGCTGATGTGTGGTCGTTGCCACTGGTAATTGACAAAATTACGGGCAAAAAGTTTGGCAAAAGCGAAGGGAACGCCGTGTGGTTGGCGGCTGAAAAAACTTCGGTGTTTGATTTTTATCAATTTTGGTTGAATGCGGCGGACAAAAATGTGGAGCAATTCATCAAAATCTACACTGAGCTGGATAAAAAAACGGTTGATGAGATTTTGGCAGATTTTGCCAAAAATCCTAGCGCCCGAACCGCGCAAAAACGCTTGGCGTACGAAGTCACGAAAATTGTGCATGGGCAAAAACTAGCGGATAATGTTGTAAAAATTACAACGTTATTATTTGGCGGCGGCAAGGTGCAGGACTTAAACCAAGATGAATTAAATCAATTAGCGTTAACCATTCCGACCGCCAGAATCGGTGAAAGTTTGATTGACATTTTGATGGAGAGTGGGCTGACTGGCTCAAAAACCGAAGTGCGCCAACAACTTGCCAGTGGCACCATATCCGTCAACGGCAAAAAAATCAACAAAGATTGCCCAATTGACGATTTAAGCTTAATCAAAAAAGGCAAAAACAAGTTTATTTTGGTCAAATAAAGAACGGCTTAACGGCCAATAATAATCATAAGGTTTCGCAAACTACGCTCCGTTTTCCCGCCGCTCCACCAAATCCGCCAAATACGCTTCAATAAACCCGTCAATCTTGCCGCCAATCACCGCCGCCGCATCATGCTCTTCGTGTTTGGTGCGTGTATCTTTCACTAAAGTATAAGGGTGCAAAACGTAATTGCGGATTTGACTGCCCCAGTCCGCCGACTTGCCAGCGCGCAATTCTTTCAAATTTTCGGCGTGTTGTTCATCGCGCAAACCTGCCAATTTTGCCGCCAAAATCTTCAATGCCATCGCTTTATTTTTGAGTTGCGAACGTTCGTTTTGAATGGCGACCACCATGCCAGTTGGCAAATGCGTAATTCTCACCGCTGAATCGGTTGTGTTCACGCTCTGCCCGCCGTGTCCGCCCGAACGATAAATGTCAATTCGCAAATCTTTCGGGTCAATTTCGTCCACCACTTTATCCACAACCGGCAAAACTTCCACCAACGCAAAACTGGTTTGACGCAAATTGTCTGCATTGAACGGGCTGAGTCGCACTAACCGATGCACGCCGTTCTCGCTCTTCAGCCGACCAAACGCATAAGGCGCTTTCATTTCAATAACACTAGTTTTCAGCCCCGCCTCTTCACCCGCAACCCTTTCCACAATCCGCGCTTTAATATCATTTTTTTCTGCGAACCTGAGATACATGCGCTCCAACATTTCCGCAAAATCCATCGCATCAACACCGCCCACGCCAGCCGTGATACGTAAAATCACATCGCCTGCGTCATAGCGTCCGAAAAATCGCAAAACTTTTTGGAGCTCGCCAAATTGATGTTCAAAATCCGCAATTTGTGCAGCAATTTCCGCCTCCAGCCCGTCATCAGCCAAACTCAACAATTCGTCAGCATCGTTAATTTGTCCTCTCAAAATAATCCATGCATCCACCATTTTTTTGCGCATTGAAAGTTCTTCAATCTTGTTTTTAGCGTATTCCGGATTATGCCAAATATCCGGCTGCGCCACTTCATCTTCCAATTTTTTCAGCTCTTTTGTTTTCCCGTCAATATCAAGCCGTTGATATGCATCGTCAAAGTTTGATCTCAAATTGTGCAACCGTTCTGATAATTTACTCATACCAAATATTATACATTATCTCAAATGGTCGTCCAACCACCGTCAATTGCCAAGATTTGTCCGGTCGTGAACGAAGAAGCGTCTGACGCAAAATAAATCAAAGCGCCCGACAATTCAGCGGGATTGCCCACGCGCCCCATCGGGCAATAAGCTTGCAAAACTTGTTTGAAATCTGGCGTGTCAATTACCGCGCCCGTCATCTCGCTGGGAAAATAACTTGGCGCAATGGCGTTGACCGTGATGTGGTGCTTCGCCCATTCGCTCGCCAAAGCTTTGGTCAACATCAAAACGCCACCCTTGCTCGCACAATATGCCGTAAGCGGCAGTCCATGCATAGCCACGTGCGAATGAATTGAACCCAAGTTGATAATTTTGCCATAATTTTGTTTAATCATGATTTTTCCGACTTCACGACACATATAAAACACGCTAGTTAAGTTGGTATCAACCACCACATGCCAATCTTCATCGGGGTGTTCGTGCGAGGGGCGAGCTTTGGCAACGCCCGCATTATTGACTAAAATATCAATCCGCCCAAAATGTTTTTTGATTGTCGCAACTGTTTTTTTGACTTCCGCCACTTTCAAAACGTCACATTTCAAAGCCAGACATTTTCGCCCCATTTTTTCAATCATTTTTTGGGTTTCCGCCAGTTTTTCCATGCGCCGTGCCACAATTGCGATATCTGCGCCACGTGCAGCCAAAGCTTTCGCAAACTCCACGCCCAAACCCGAGCTAGCGCCGGTTACGACTGCTATTTTTCCACTCAAATCAAATAAATCTTCCATGCATTTAAGTATAACACAAAGCAGAACTTATAAGTTGGCAATTTTATCATTTAATCGCATTTCTTAAAAAACATCGTCATTTTGCCATTCTTAAATTAGCCATTATGGTATATAATCACCCCTATGGAAAAACTCCACCTCAACATCGTTTCTGAAAGTGACTTCACCGTGCAAGGTCATGGCGTACACACGGCGTATCTTGAAATGCGACAAGGGTTGGAGGACGGCATGCCAAACCTCGCTTTAACTGTAAATGCGCCACCGCAAAAAATCACTGACGTTACTCACATTCACACAGTCGGCTCATTCGCCTTTCGCCGTCTCGTCTCGCGATTTGGTGGCAAAAAAGTCGTCAGCGCACACATCGTGCCAGACAGCCTCATCGGTTCAATTATCGGCGCACGTTGGTGGCTGCCGTTTTTCAAAATCTATTTGCGTTGGTTTTACAACCGCGCCGACCTTGTTATCGCCGTTTCGTCCACTGCTCGCCAAAAACTCATCAAACTGGGCGTGACTTCACCCGTCAAAGTGCTGGAAAACTTCATTGACACGCAAAAATATGCAACTTCTTTGGCGCAAAAAAAGTCTTTTCGTGACAAACTTGCGTTGCCGAAACACAAATTCATCGTGGTGGGTAATGGACAAATCCAACCGCGCAAGAGGTTTGAGACTTTCTTGGCGATTGCCGAAAGTTTGCCAGAGTTACAATTTGTTTGGGTGGGCGGAATCCCGTTCAAAGCTTTAGGCGACAGTTATTTGAAGATGTCAAAATTGATAAAACAGCCGCCCGCCAATTTGCGCATTACGGGCGTGGTGTCCTTAGCCGAAGCGGGGCGATATATGCGTGCCGACGACATGATGTTTATGCCGTCTTGCCAAGAAACTTTTGGGTTGGCCGTCATTGAGGGTGCGGCTAGCGGTTTGCCTGTTTTGGTGCGCGACATCGCAGATTATGATGCAACTTTTGGCGATTTAGTCTTGCGCGGTGATGAGGAAAACTTTGCCAAATTGATTTTGCGCCTCGCCAAGCAACCAAAGTTTTACGCCAAGTGGCGAGCTAATTCCGCTCAGCTTGCCGTCAAATATGATGTGGGCATCGGCATCGCGCGCCTTATTAAACTATATCGTT
>JAITKW010000016.1 GCA_031278275.1 Candidatus Nomurabacteria bacterium
TATCATGAAAAAGGTCAACCGGTGTTGGTTGGTTCAGCGTCCATTGTTAAAAATGAATTGATTGCCGAGCATTTGACGAAAGAGGGGATTGGTTTTGAGATTTTGAACGCCAAAAACAACGAGCGGGAAGCCGCCATTATTGCCAAAGCTGGCGAACAAGGTGCGGTGACGCTGGCGACTAATATGGCCGGTCGTGGTACGGATATTAAATTGGGTGATGGCGTGAGAGAACTGGGCGGTTTGGTGGTGATTGGTTCCGAGCGACACGAAAGTCGGCGCATTGATAATCAGTTGCGTGGACGTGGTGGGCGACAAGGCGACCCAGGCACTACACAATTTTTCGTGTCCACTGAAGATGATTTGATGCGGATTTTTCAAGGCGAGCGGATTGCGGCGCTGATGAGTCGCATGGGCATTGACGAAAACACGCCGATTCAAAATCGTGCTATTTCCAAAACGTTGGAAGCCGCGCAAAAACGTGTGGAGGGGTTCAATTTTGATTCACGCAAAAACGTGGTGCAATACGACAACGTGATTAACCGACATCGCAAAGTAGTGTATATGATGCGCCGCCGTATTTTGGAGGGCGCGTCCATTAAGGACGATGTGGCGAAACTGGTGGCGGAGCTAGCGGAACGATTGTCAGAAGTGCCAGTGCGATACAACAAAAAGTTCAAAGAAGAATTAAAAGCGGTTTTCAAATTATCAGACGATGATATTGAAGAAATTGTTTTGGAGAAAAAAGATAAATTGCGCGTGCAGCTCGCCAAGAAAAAAACGCAGGAATTATACGAAAACAAAGAAGAGGAATTGGGTAGTGAAACCATGCGCAAAGTTGAGCGCGAAGTGTATTTGTCGGTGATGGATACTTTGTGGATGCAGCATTTGGAGAATATGCAACATTTACGCGAGGGCATTCACTGGCGAAGTGTGGGTCAGCGCGATCCGTTAGTGGAATATCGCTCGGAGTCGCAAAAATTATTTGACAGTTTGCAAAATACTTTGATGGAAGAAGTGGTGAAATTGCTGTTGTCGGTCACGAAACAGGATTTGGGGCAAGTGGCAGATGATGAATATGACACCGAGCTGACAAAGATGGCGGGGTCGGCGACCGAAAAGGGTGTGAACGAAATATCGGCGGGTGAAAAAAATCTTGATGAAGAGTTCAAAAGCTCCAAGAAAAATAATTCTGACATCAATCACAAACGTAATTCTGCACGCAAAAAGAAAAAGCGAGCACGCAAAAATAAAAAATCCGGGCGAAGATAATGAAACATTCCGTGGAAAAAGTTGAGTTGGATAATGGGGCAAAAGGTTTGCTGATTGACGTGCCAAGCGCTACGGTGATGAGCTTTGATTTTGAGTTTCGGGCGGGGTATCGTTTCACGAAAAGTGAAAAATTGTATGAAGTTTCGCACCTCATGGAACACATGGCGTTTGGGGCAAATGCCAGATTTCAAGACGGGTTGGCTTACGAAACTGAGTTCACGAAAAATGGTGCGTATCACAATGCGTCAACTAGCGATTATTTAGTGGGTTATGATGCGGAATGTGCGGATTTTGAATGGGAGCGGATTTTGGATTTGCAACTTTTGTCAATCACCTCGCCACGCTTCAATCAAAAGGAGATGGATGCCGAGCGCGGGAACGTAAAAAACGAGTTGACTGGCCTTCAAAATAGTTATCCAAGAATACTGTGGCAAAAGTTATATCAAGCGTGTGGCGTACCGTGTTTGTTGGATACCGAGCGCACCAAACTGTTGCCTAATATCAAGCTTGAAGACATAAAAGAGCATTATCGGCGGACGCACGTGGCGAAAAATATGCGATTTTTGATTGCGGGAGATTTACGGGAGCGCAAGGAGAAAATTAAGCGAATTTTGAATGAGGCGGACTTCAAAAAAGGTCAAAAATGGGAGTTTGGCGACTACACTATGCATAAGGTCAAGCCGCTGTTTATCAAGCGAAAAGATGCGGTGAACTTGACTTTTGGTTTTGGATTTACCTTGCCAAAGCGACTTAGTGACGAAGAAGTTGATGCGATGGATTGTTTGAACCATATTTTGACAGGAACTTTGAGCAGTCGGATTCTCGGTCGGGCTCGCAACGAGGGGTTGATTTATGGCATGTATTCGGAGGCGACACGTGGCTTGTTTAATTCAAGTTGGGAGTTTAGCGGGGCGGTGAATGTGGAAACTGCGCGCGATTTATTCAGAATTATCAAAGAAGAATTGAGCAAAGTTTTGGCGGGTGAAGTTTCGGAAAACGACCTTGAAAATGCAAAAAGTTATGCTTTAGGGCGGCATCAAATGCGCATGCAAACGGCGAGAGCAACGCTTAATTTTTATTTTGATCAGTTTTGTTTTTTGGACGAGGTGGAGGATTTCGCTAGCGTGCCAGACAGAATAAAATCCGTCAATCGCACAAAAATTATTGAAACTGCCCGCGAGTTCGTTGAGCGAGACGTTTCGGTATTTGGCATGGTCGGTCGGGACAATGCGGAGCTAGCGAAAACATTAGGAGCGGCGCTAACCGAACTTAAATAGATGACAATGAAACCTTAATGTGCTAAATGTTGGGATTTTACTAAAACTGTGTTAATATCAATTATATGAAGATTGCGATTTTGGGCTTTGGTGTTGAGGGGAGGTGTGCTTTTGATTATTTTT
>JAITKW010000032.1 GCA_031278275.1 Candidatus Nomurabacteria bacterium
GCATAACTCGCAAGTGGCAAAACCGCCACCCCGAAACCGGCAACTACTGCCAGCCCTGCAATTAATTTTGATGTTTTTGTCATAGTATCTCCTTTCCATGTTGTTTTTGTGCATAATCAACAAACGTGATAAAATATAAAAGTAGGGGTTTAGCTCAGCTGGAAGAGTGTCGGTCTCCAAAACCGAAGGTCGCAGGTTCGAGCCCTGCAACCCCTGCCACGATAGCGAAAAGAAAAAGCGGCTGAGGAGCGTCTTTTTCTTGTTTTAGATGTTCAGCCATTATGGTATATTTGATAAATGACGTTTGTTGATGATGAATTTGGGGAAATAGTGGTGCGGAAGAACGCCTTGAGCAAGGCGGTGCGGTTTTCGGTGGGGGCGAATGGCATTTTGAGGATTTCGGCACCAAAATGGGTTTCGGACAAGTCAATTTTGCGGGCGCTTGACGCTTCGCGTGCGGAAATTGGCTTGCGGCTGGGCATTGCCAAAGAAAGCGAGATGACGAAACGAAAAAGAGCGGACAAAATTGACTTGCTGAGGGGCAAAGCCAAGCGGTTTTTGCCCGTTCGGTTGCGAGAATTGGCGAAATTGGGCGGTTTTACGTATGAAAAAGTGCGTTTTTCGCATAGTTCTTCAAGGTGGGGAAGTTGCTCTAATAACGGCACAATCTCCCTTAATATCGCCTTGATGAAATTGCCGCCGGCTTTGATTGATTATGTACTAATTCACGAGCTGGCGCATACCCGCCAAATGAATCATTCGGCGGATTTTTGGCAAGAAGTGGAAAAATACGACCGAAATTACAAAAAACATCGCAAAATGTTAAAATTACACTCGCCAAATGTTTGAATTAAGCAAGATATGCAAGGGCTTGTTGCACAACTGCCCATGAATGGGGGAGTTGTGCAATAAGACCTTTGTGGATGTTTGGTCTTGTAATTCGTTTGGTTTTTTGTTATGCTTTCAGTTGAGGAAACTGGGGGAATTGTGTCCATTATCACGCAGGTTATAATTTGTTCATTGGTGGGCGGCGTGCTGTCGCTTGTGGGCGGGTTATTGCTCGCGATGAACAAACACCACGCTCGCTTGGCGGAATACGCCACGGCGTTTGCGGCGGGCGCTTTGTTGATAGCGGCGTTTTTGGACTTGTTGCCGGAAGCTTTGGAAGATGAGCCAAACGCCAGTTTGGTTTTGATAAGCACGCTGTTTGGTTTGATTGTTTTTTTCATGTTGGAGGGGGCTTTGAAATGGTTTCACAGCCACAAAACCAGCACTCGCCAGTCCTCAAAAGAGGTCGCGCCGATGGTGCCGATGATTATCATCGGCGATACCATTCATAATTTCATTGACGGCGTGGCGATTGCGTCTGGGTTCTTAATTTCCCCTTTGAGCGGTATAGTGGTGACATTGGCAGTGACAGCGCACGAAGTGCCACAAGAGATTGGCGACTTTGGCGTGATGTTAAACAGCGGCATGAAACGTAGCAAAGTAATTCTCATCAACGGCCTAAGCGCCCTCGCGACCACTGTTTCGGCAATCATATTTTATATCATCGGCGAGTCAGTTGAGATTTCTTTTGCGCCACTACTGGGATTAGTGGCGGGATTTTTCATTTATATTGCGCTCAGCGATATTATCCCAACCATTCATCGCGAAAAATCCAAGTTGGTGGCTTTGAAAAAATCGTTGGTGCTATTGATGGGCGCGGTGCTAGTGGGCGTGGCGATTGTCGCCTTGCATGACGTGGCGCACGAACATCATCATCACACGGACGCGGTTTGCGAAGAAGAAGAGCATGAGCATCATGACATAACGGAAGAATAGCGTTGCGCAACCACGCAAGATGTGCTATATTGAAACGAGTTAGAAATCATCAAGGAATATTATGGCAAAAAAGAGTAACACAAAGCGCAAGTTGGTTGGTTTGGTCAGCGAGGAGAGTGGCAATCGCACTTATTACACCAAGAAAAACACCATGAACACACCGGATAAGTTGACGTTGCGCAAATACGATCCCGTGCTGAAAAAACACGTAAAATACGTTGAAACCAAGAAAAATCTGGGGCGCAACGAAGTCAAGAAGAAGAAAAATTAGGTGTCGCTGCGAAACCAACTAATCGAAGCCGATATCTCGAAGTCAAGAAGAAGAAAAATTAGGTGTCGCTGCGAAACTCCACGTCACGCATGGCGTTCATAAAATACAAAAAGGCATCGTACGGCGATTCATAAGCCGAGAAATAAGCGTGAACATCGCCATCGTTCCAATATTTGGTACACATGTAATATAAGTGGTCGGAAGTTTGCAGGTTGCGCCAATCATCAATCAGTTGCTGATTTTTGGTTGCCAAAACAGCTTTTTCAATTTCGTAAAGATTTTTTGCCGCTTCGTGTTGCATGGAATTGCCCAGCCACGCCGACAAATCGCGCTCCGTGTCCGCCCAAGTCACGGTTTCCGGCATAGATATTTCATCAATCGCTTCGTATTGGGCGACAGCATTTGACACGGTCAAAAAATTATTTTCTGGATTTTCAAGAAATCGCCCCACAAACTGTTCAAAAAACTGAAAAATCCCCGTATCCGCCCATTGGTGTTCGCCAAAAGTCTCAAAATCCATAAACAAGTTAATCAGTGGGCCACTCAAGGCAGAATCTTCCATCCAAGCAAGGTATTTCTCCACCGTCAGCGGGAACTCTGCCCAATTTTTGTCCGAAAAACGGAAAGCAACGTCATCGCTCAAGCGATAATTCTTGAGTAATAGCTTGATTTTATTGGTGTTAGCGGGGCGATAAATGAAATTGGGCGAACGACCGCGCAAAACCTTGTCCCAACCCTCCGCCAAAATGCCATCAAAGCCAAAATCCTCCGCCCAAGCTGCCAAATCATCGTTATACGACAACTCGGTGTTGCGAAAAATGCGACTTTCCACGCCAAATAATTCTTTGATTTTGGCTTGGTGCTGTTTCACTTGTCGCTCAAATTCGGGCTTTGAAAAGAAAAACGCCAATGAATGATAATAAGTTTCCGCCACAATTTCCACACGACCGGTCGCAACCAAGCGTTTCAAAGTTTCAACGATGTCCTGCCCCCATTTTTCGGCTTGTTCCAAGAACGTGCCTGTTATTGACAGCGAAAATTGAAAACTCTGATGTTGGTTTAGCAAATCTTCCAGCAGTTTCAGCATGGGGCGATAAGATTTTTCGGCGACTTTTTCAAAAATAAGCTGATTGTTGATGCGAGAATGCGGTGTGCCATTGGAAAAATAATCCGAGCGATTGCCAACATCAAAAATGCTGTACTCGCGCACCCTTGGCGGTTGATGTATGTGGAAATATAATATGCCAGAACGCATATCAGTAGTTTCTCCTACGTTGCATAGTTTTATTATAAATATCCATAATCTTTTTTGCAATATCATTCCACGAGATTTTCAAATATTCTTTTGTGACATTTATTTTCATCTCGGTTGTAAGAGCGGTGGAGCCAGAAGTGGCGACCAATAATTCAGCCAATCGTTTCTCGTCCCAATAATCATAACGCAGAACGTTAAGCAAAACCTCGCTCACGCCAGATTGCTTGGTCAAAATAACGGCGTTGTCGCTGCTCGCCGCCTCCAAAGCGGTAATGCCAAAAGGCTCCGAGCGCGAACTCATGACAAATATATCAGATATGGCGTAAATATCGCGAAGTTCTTGACCGCGCACAAAGCCCGTAAATGCCACGTTTTTCGCAATACCAAGGTCGGCGGAAAGCTCCAACAACTCATCTCGCAGCTCACCATCGCCGGCAATCAGCAAGATGATTTTGGGGTTGAACTTGGTCGCCATGGCGGTTGCCCTGATTAGGTGGCTTAAGCCTTTTTGGACGGTCAACCTAGCGATGGCTGAAACCACCGCCCACCCCGCTTGTTTTTTCTTTTCCAAAAATTGATAATTGCTGTTTTCAAATTGGTAATCACGGTCTATGGGGTTGGGGCCGTTGTGCGCCACTTCAATTTTGTCGTCCGGAATGTTGTATTTGGCGACAATGAGGTCTTTAGTCATTTGCGAAACGGCAATGATTTTGTCCGCCAGTAGCAAACCCTCGCGCTCAATTTCGTGAATGATTGGATTGCCACCATGCTCAAGGTCGCCTCGGTCAAACTCTGTGGCATGAACGTGAGCAATCAAAGGCACGCCCAGTTTGCGCTTGGCAATCGCACCCGCCTCCAAAGTCAACCAATCGTGAGAATGAATCACGTCAAAATCCTTGCCCTCAACATGCTTGTCAACGAAATCTCCATAAAATCGTTGAATATCACGCAAAGACAGGCGCTCCCCCAATTCTTTACCCTCAATTATATCAGATGTGATATTTTTTGAATCGTATGCGGACGCACCAAATCGATGAATGGGGTCAAGGCTCGTGGCATGGATAATCTCCATAAAATCAACGTCATGTTTGGCGGTATAAGGTAAGACAAAGCTGATATTCGCACCCGCTTTGGCGAGAGATTTCGCCAAATGATAGCACGCAACACCCAACCCCCCGCTGTTATGCGGTGGTAATTCCCAACCGAGCATTAAAATTTTCAAACCTGTGCCTCCTATCCAGTCATTGTACTGGATAATTCCGCTTTTGTCTATATCTTTTTTGAATTGCAAAAAAATAGCCTCCCCATATACGGGGAGGCAGGCCACCAAATCCGAACAATCGCCAAGCACCGACCGGTCACTTAATGCCAAAATATTTTTCACCAACAATCTTGTTGATGAACTCATATAAATCGGCGGAGATGTCCTCCACCTCCACGTCAAGGGCTTGGCGCTCCTTAGATAGCGTCGTAACATATTCCTCAAGCCTCTTGGCGAGGACTCTATGTTCTTTTGCGCTTTCTTCGGACCGCCGAATATCCTCCTTGATTTCGGTAATCCGACGCTCGTTCTTGTCCCGAGCCACCGCCACAGCCTCACTTTTTTGGGCAATGATTTCCATCGCCCGTGACATCACCTCGCGGTTCAGTCGCTCGTCATCCACGCCAAGCTCTTTCTTAAACAACGTAATGAGTGCGCCCTCCGGCGACATCACCAGCAGCCATGCCCCCTGCACCAACAGAACAGTCGGCTTTTTATCTTTCGCCAGCCCACGGTAAACCTCAACCCCCCGCTCAACCATTTCTCTTAGATCGCGTTCAATCTTTTCCCGATTTGTCGCAACATAACTCGCCGCATCAAACCGATCCTCTCGCCCCGCAATCCGCTCGGCATACCGCTTCATCGCATGTTCGGTAAATCTAATGTTCATGCCTTTCATCTCCTTAAAAAGTATAATAGAGCAACACCCCAATCATACCACCATCGTCAATTTTTTTCAAGCTGAGCCCCAACTACACAGATGCGAACCACCCACATTTATCTCATAATCATATTAACCGTCCAACTATAAGATCTCGAAATTTTCGACCCAACTCAGTAATTTCATATGCCTATTATATACCATTTGCTGGCAAAATCTCAACAAACCTCGCGCCTTTTATAAAAACCCACCACCCCCAAACAAAACAAAGTCACATCTCTAAAGCAATCCTCCACCACCTAAGACCATCTAATCCGCTATTTTAGTATATTGCACCCAAAACTGATAAGCGCAATTAGTAATTCCATCTCTAACTAAATCTGTCACAGTA
>JAITKW010000043.1 GCA_031278275.1 Candidatus Nomurabacteria bacterium
TTATGTTATACTAATATGGTGAATAAGTTAATTAGTTTAATAAAGAAGATATTTATTATTATTGCGATAGGGCTGTTTTGTGTAGAAGCTCTCAAAAATAACTGGTTTTACGCTATTTACGCCTTAGCTGTCATTCCTATCGCTATGATTTTTGACCTCATCAAATACGCCACCAAGTTCCGTATTTCTCAAAAAATGGAGTTACTTTATCTCACTTTCATCTTTTTTGCCGAGATACTTGGCATCAACTTGCGCGTTTATTATCTGTTGCCGGCTTATGATAAAATCATACACCTGATTTCGGGTGCGCTGACGGCAATTTTAGCCATCATTATACTCCGTTATTTCAAAATATCAGCAAGCCAAAAGTCGTTTTGGACGATTTTCATCTTGAGTTTGACGGCAGGAATTGCGGTCGCATGGGAAGTGTTTGAATACATAATTGACTTATTCGGAGGCGACATGCAACGCACTAGCACACGTGGAATTAACGATACTATGGTTGATATGATAGCGGCGCTGATTGGCGGAGGGTTAGTCGCATTATTCGTCCGCCGCTCGAAGAAGATGGTCAAACAAAGCGGAGATTGTTAGCGGCCCCACCCCGCCAACAGTTGGCGTAATCATAATATCTTTGCGTTTGCATAAATCTTCCGACACATCGCCCATAATCACGCCGTTTTCACTCGCTGTGCCAGCGTCCACCACCACCGCTCCCGCTTTAATCATTTCCGTTTTCAAAATAGCCGGCATTCCAGTCGCTGACACCACCACATCAAACTTTGGCAAAACTTCGCTCAATCGGTCGTTGTCCTTGCTTCGAAAAACCGTCACGTCATAATTTGAACTGCGCCACAAGGCGGACAGCGGCCGGCCGACCAGCTTACCATAACCGACCAGCGCGATTTTTTTATTCGTCAACTCAATATTGTAACCCGCCAAAAGATAATCAATCGCAGTTGCGGTGGCTGAATCGTATTTGGCATTTTTACCCAGCCCATCAACGTCCTTTTCGGGCGCGATTTGGTCGCAAATCTCATCTGTTAGCTCCGGCTGCAAAATCGGCAACTGCACAATCACGCCATGCACCGCCTTGTCCGTATTCGCTTTTTCAATTTCATGCGCCAACTTGTTAGTCGCCACCGTCTTGATGTCTACTGTCGCACCAATATCTTCCGCATAACGCTTTTTCATGCGCACATAAATCTCAATTACCGGATTGTCGGAATCTTTCAAAATCAACAAACGGGGGGTGGTGTGGGCTGCTTGTCGCAACCGCCTCACTTCGCGTGCTTGACGTTCTTTGATAAACTCTGATAACTCTTGACCATCTAGTAATTTCATTTTATTTCCACCGGCTCCTGCTCCAACACAAAACCGAACTTTTTCCAAACGATGTCCGTGATTTTTGCCCGCGCTAAACTGAGATCCGCATAACTTTTCGCCGCCTCGTTGATTAAAATCAACGCCGCCTTGTCCGACACACGCATGCCATAAAACTCCTTGCCTTTCAACCCCGCCTGTTCAATCAGCCAACCGCTATTCACCACATTTTTGCCATTTTCCTGCCACACCGGAATGCCGTTTGCGTGCGCTTTTTCAACCTCATCGTCCGTCAGCTGCACATTTTTGAAAAAAGAGCCACTACTAGCAATAATTTTCGGGTCGGGCAGTTTTTCCGAGCGGATTTTTGCCACCATTTTGCGGATATTTTCCGGAGAGAAATCCGTAATTTGGTGGTCGTTTACATATTTTTGCAAAGAAGTGTAAAACGGTGGCTGCAAAGTCTGACCTTTCGCCAAATTGAATGACGCTGCAATAATAAAATAACGCCCCACTGCCACTCCTTTGTTGAAAATGCTCTCTCGGTAGCCGAAATTACATTTCGCTTTTGACAAAGTTCGGATTTGGCGAGTTTTGGTGTCATAAACTTCCACTTCTGTAATCACATCTGAAATCTGTTGCCCATAAGCCCCAATATTTTGCACTGGCGCTGCGCCAACCGTCCCAGGTATGGCGGATAAAGCTTCAATGCCGGAGTATTTCTTTGACGTTGTAATTTTTACAACATTATCCAAAATCTCGCCTGCGTAAGCTTTGATAATAATACTTTCTGGTCGCTCCGTAACCACTTCTACGCCCCTCAACTTGACCAGTAAAATCACCCCCTTATATCCTTCGTCCCGCCCAATCGTATTCGCACCACTGCCCAAAACAAACGCTGGCAAGCCGTTCGCCTCAGCAAACTGATAAGCCGTGTCTATATCCTCAAGTTTATTGATTTCCTGCACAAACCGTGCCTCGCCGCCCAGCCGCATGGTTGTCAAACTTGAAATTGGCACATTTTGTTTCATCTTTACCGTATATTATACTACTTATCGCCCATAATGTCAGCAATCACCAAACAAAATTACGAAATGGGCTTGGCTGATTGTAGTCGTCGCCCGCCAAGAAGTTTCGCAGGACGCTCAGTCTGCACCTTTTTAGATCTGTGGCACCAACGTGTACATGATTGTCGTGCTATAAAAACCGGCGGGAAGCGTTTTGGGGGCTGAAATTATGTAAAAAACTTTTGAATTGTGTACATAACCCGTGTCAAAAATATTTGTACTGCGAAGTACGACCGGATTTGACAAGGTGGGAACCGCTGCCCAAGTGAAAGCTGATTTTGTCACGTCAGTTTCAACGGTGGTGGGTCCCAGCCCAAAAGCGCCCAAGCCGTCCATGCGATAACCCCAAGCCGGAACCGTTGAAGAAACCGTAGTGGGCGTGGCCGAAGCGATGGCGGGAATGGTGGCATTTAATTTATCGTGGCGCAGGCTATTGTCAGTTGTCGTTGTTGAGAGAGTCAAGATGTAGCCGGTGTGATTATTAGATTCCACGCGCACCATGTGCGGAGAGGAAGAAATTTTGTTGGGCGAAACCGCAAGAGGGCTGGGCGTGACGGTGAGGCTATTATAAATCAGCTCACTCAAAATGTAATTCGTTTTGTGGTGAATGATTGTCGCCACGGGTGTTGTGAGAGGTTGGTAATGGAACAGCGCCGCCTCAGGTGCGGTAGTTGCCACCGTTTGACCTTTAGCGTCTTGTTTGCTGGCCACAATCCTGCCGTGACGAGTCGGCTCCAGTTGCTCCACGTTAATATTGGAGCTTGCCACCAAATCACCAACTATTTTCATCACCGCCGAGCTTGCAAGATAAATGCCGTTATCTTTGGAATCAAGCCCAATCTTGGGAGCGCCAGTCAAAATAATATTATTTGTAGTCGCATATATTGCGCCACCCTGCCCAGCGGTATTTTTCGTAATAACGTTATCAGAAATATTCAAAGTAGCCGTGTTAATGGCAGAAATGCCACCACCAGAAGTCGCCTTATTCCCGATAAGATATGAACTAGCGATATTAGCCGTAGTGGTGCCAGACACGTGTATGCCGCCGCCAGAATTAGTCGTTGCAGCGGTATTATTACAAATCAAGGAACCGGTTATATTTAGTTTTCCGCTACCGCTCATCGCCAACCCCGCCCCATTGCTACTACTATGATTATTGCGAATGGTGGCGTGGCTCATCGTCAAATTGCCACTGGTTTGCACCGCTTGACCAGTAATGGGGTTGGCAGTATTTGCGCCGTCAATCACCACATTCTCCAAAGTAATTGTCGCACTAGAATTGCCGTTAATCATTGACCCAGAAAAAGTCGCACCCCGTTGCAAAATTGCCACCCGTTGCTCGCTCGTTAGCGTCATATTTTTCGTACCGTGAATTGTAATTGCGTCATCAAGCGTGAAATCTGCCGCAAAAATGATGGTGCCGGAAGCTCGCGCCGCAATCCATGCGTTAATTTCCGCCACGGTTTTTGCGTTGCTTGGCACACGCAAAATGTCACCCGTGAAAGTTTGCGAAGAAAGTGCTTCATGCCCCGCTGCGCCACAATCCGGCAATGCGGTATTTTGATTTTGCAAAACAATCGTAACCGTTGATGTGTCAGAAGTTTGATAAGAAACCACTTCGGACGTAGTGCCAAACCGAGCAGTTATCCGATAAGTTCCCTTATAGCCGTCAACCGAATAAGCGCCATTTTTGTCGGTTTTGCCGGAAGCGTTGGTTGTCCATGCTTTGATTTGATTTTCCATTGCATAATAAGCCGGTTTCTTGGTGTAATCGTATCGCACTAAGCTACTACGACTACCGTCAGCCTTGTCACGATACGACCAATTCACGAACTCCTTGATTTTGGGATTACTATAAGCCAAAATCAGTGCATCACGAATATAATCGCCCCCCAGCGCCTCGTCCGTACTCCTGATGTTGTATTCCGTGATGGCAATTTCATCAACATATTTACCAACGTTGTCAATTTGATTGTAAATATCTTGAGGATAAGCCCGCCCCGTCACGTGCGTTTGCGCGCCCAACCCGTCAACTTTCGCGCCCGCCGCTGTGAGTTTTTGGATTAACGCAATCAATTCATCTTCGCCCTCATCATGATTACCGCGAAGATAAAAATCATTAACATATTTCTTGGCTTTTGGGTTCAGCGCTTCCACCAATTTGAAAAATTGCACAAAAAACTTTTCGCCAAACCGATTGCGCAAAAACCGCTTATTGCTGCCCGTAGGCTCATTCCAAACGTCCCATTCAATCACTTCCGGATACTTTGATACAATTTCGGAGATATGCGCCGAAATGATTTTTGCTGCGTCCGCTTCTGAGATGGTCGCCCAATCTACAGGGGAGTTTTTGGTGCAACCCGCCCTTGAATTGTAATCCGCATAAGCCGGATAATATTGCGGTTCGTCCCAAAGCAAATTATGTCCACGAATTGAGTAATTGTTTTTGAGCGCATAATCATAAATATAGTCTGCGCCAGCCGCCTTAGCGCAAGCGTCTGCTTCATAATTTATCCATTTGAAAGCGTTTTCTGGCCCAACCAAGTCAAAAAATGGCGGAATATTTACGCTGTATTTCGGGTCGCCAGCAAGGTCGGGTGTGTTCAGCGCCGTGCCAAAAATAAACTCATTTTTTATCATTTCCACCGTCACTTCCGCATCGTGAATTGGATTGCCCGCAGTATCTTTGACCACGACATTAACCGGCGCTCTGCGGTGGTTTTCAATCCGCTTTAGCGCCACTTTGCGCCACACCGCATCGCTGGATTGCCCGCGATAAAATTGCTTTTCCACGTCTTTATAATCCACCGTTTTGCCGAGATTGATAAGTTGCATATCGCCGATTTGAATGGTTTGCTTGCCATAAGCTGTGTGCAAATGTAGCCGGTCGTTATTTGAAAGCGTAGCGGAAAGATTGCTGGTGTCAAAAGGGATGTAAAAAGTCTGCCAATCAGCGGTAATCACGGCGACATCGTTGTGCAAAGACGAGCTGCTGCTGCCATCAGCTTTCGCAACGCCCAACCGAGCGTAAGCGTTGCCATATTGGTTCTCAGTTTCAGTCGTGCGGGCGACAAACTTAATGATGAGTACGTCACCAGCCTTAACGGTGGAACCCAGCTTGTATTGGAGTTGGCAAGTGTGGAGCGCGGACATGTTTTTCGTGAAAGAGGCGTTTTGGATGGCGTTTGTAAAAGACTGCCCACTCACCGTCACTTCCGAATTAGCGCAAGTGCTTGAGGGCGTAAAATAAACGCTACCGTGGTTTGAGCCAACTGCCGAAGGTTGTTTCAAAACGTCTGCACCCGCCAAAGCGTCAATTTGTTTAGCATACTTGTCTTCAGCGGTAAATGTGTTATAAGTTGCTTTGGTGGAAAGTTTGACTTGGACACGATCGGAAGATTGGTCAAGGGTCACACCATAAAAATTACCGATAAACGACAAATCCAACATCGCAGTTCCAGAAACCACAGCAGTTGGCGTACCCAGCGTAATCGGCGTAGCGTCATAATAAGCCACAGAGGAATCCAAAGTCAATGCGATGCTGGAGCGGGCGTGCGCGCCCAAATAAGTTTTGGTGTTGGAGTTGTAAGTCATCGGGATATTCAACTTGGCAAAAATCTCCTCCAGTGGCACCAGCGCTACATTAGTGGTCGGGTCAATATAAGGCGTGGTCGCAAAAGTTTGCGCCACCCCGTCAATAGTAATAGCGATTGGCGTAGGTGCGGCTTTCACCGCAAAAGGAAAACGCGCCAAAAATGCAGCGGCAATAACGGTGAAAAGAACTGTCACGCAAAAAATAATGGCATGAATTGGTCGGCGCTTTAACTTTAATAAATCTACTTTTTTATATGTTTTATCTTTATAATGCATAGTCCACTATTTTATATAATAGTAATTTATATTGCAACGTAATTTTTATTATAAACAATATTTTTCCACACTATGGAAAACTCCATCTCTGTGCTACACCGTGAGCATTTTCCCAAAAACCCCCGCCCAAAGCCTAACTTACGCACCAAAAATACGCTTGTTCCGACCAGTGCACTTTATACTCCAAGACCACTAACTAGGCAAATGTTGGGCGAAAAAGTCAACCCAAATTATCTAATTCTGGCGCATAATTTTCGGTTATGAGCCACCAAAACAAAAAATAATTTGCTTTTGTAAACTTTGTGTTATAATGGTTACGTATGAGAGGAAATGAATTGAAAGTAATTTTGCTACGCATCATTAGAGCGCCATTCGCCATCGTCTGCCGTCATTTTGCTCGTGTTGGTTATTTTTTCTCTCGTGGTGGCTGTGCCGTTTTGCTTGTGGCACTCGGCGCGATCTCTCTCGGGCGCGCGGTGGCGGGGCGTGGTTGCTGGGTGGCAAGGCGCGCGAACTCTCTCTCTCTCTCTCTCTCTCTCTCTCTCTCTCTCTTAGTCGCGCGATTAAGAAATTGCTTGCGAACACAGACAAAGAGGCTTGTTCCCTCGTTTTAGCTAATGGCGTGGTTGGGAAAACCCTTGCAGAGGGTTTGATATGAAACTACACCGAAACGTCA
>JAITKW010000019.1 GCA_031278275.1 Candidatus Nomurabacteria bacterium
GGGTGTTTCGGGGAAGCCGGCCGAACAAGTTATTCGTCCAACTGGGTTATTGGATCCAGAAGTTGAAGTGCGAAAAACAACGGGGCAAGTTGACGATTTGATCGAGGAAATTGACCAACGAATTGCCAAAGGTCAACGGGTTTTGGTGACGACTTTGACCAAAAAGATGGCGGAAGATTTATCGGCGTATTTGCAAGATTTGAAGTTGAAAACCGCTTATATTCATTCCGATATTGACACTTTGGAAAGGAGCGATATTTTGCGCGACTTGCGTGCTGGCGTGTATGATGTTTTGATAGGAATCAATTTATTGCGTGAGGGGCTGGATTTGCCAGAGGTCTCGCTGGTTGCGATTATAGATGCGGACAAGGAGGGTTTCTTGCGCTCCGAGTCGGCTTTGGTGCAAACCATTGGGCGGGCAGCCCGCCACGTTGAGGGCAGGGTTATCATGTATGCCGACAATATCACTGGTTCCATGCAAAGGGCGATTGACGAAACTAATCGCCGCCGTGCCATTCAAAAACAATACAACGACATTCACCAAATTACGCCGAAATCGGTAAGCAAAAGTATTTCTGAGGGGTTGCGCGCCATCATTCCAGAAAAGGCTAAGGCGAAAATTGACGTAAAAAAAATCCCCGTGTCGGAGCGCTCGGAGCTTATTAAAGAGCTTTCAGCCCAAATGGCTTTAGCTGCGGCAAATTTGGAGTTTGAAAAAGCGGCGGATTTGAGAGATTTGATTGAGGAAATCAAAACGACTTCGGCTTGACAATCTCGTGCCACTCAGCAATCCGTCACTGATGCCCCAAAAACCCGAAATACGCCAATCGGTATTTAGCGGGTTTTTGGTGTGCTTCAATAAAAGTTCAATAAATTAAACTTTTGATATTTATTTTGCGGTGTGTTTTTTGTGGTTTTTGTTATAGTCGCGACCCCACTTGCGCATCGCCAATATGATAGGGAGCAAAGAGCGCCCCAATTCGGTCAATGTGTATTCCACCTTTGGCGGCACTTCCGTATAAACGGTACGTGTGATTAAGCCGTCTGATGCCATTTCTTTCAAATTGTCAGTTAAGACTTTTTGGCTGATATTGGGGATACTGCGCCTCAATTCGCCAAAGCGTTTGGTTCCACCCAACAAACTTTTGATGATGGGCAATTTCCATTTGTTGTCGATGAATCCCACAAATGTGGTGACTCCTTCATCGGGGGGAGTGTTCAGATCTACTACCATTGTTCTTCTCCTTAGTTACTTTACACGATGATTATAACAAAAATGTAGCTACTTGACAATAGTATTTAATATAATATATTTTATATACAGGGTCAATAGGGCAGTTACATAATTAAATGGAGCAAATATGAATAAAGTATCATATACACCTCTTATGCGAGGAAAAATAAGAACATATAACTTTGAAAAAATAAAGTTGCATATGTACGAAAATAATGATTTTACTGAAAAAATTAACGTCATTTTGGAAAAAAATGGGGAAGCAGTTATCATTGATACTCCCATTTTTGTTGACAATATTCGTGAATTGGAAAAATATATAACATCTCGTGGCTTGAAAATAATTGGCAAAATATTATCTTGTCATGCGGGAGCTTCGTTCTTGCCGAACATTCCGGTTTATACCACCCGAAAAGCCTACAATTTTTCGGTGAATGGGGCAGGAAGAGAGCTTCTGGACGAACATGACGAACTTTTTGGCGATGAGGTGGATACTTCAGTCAGCGAGAACGTCATTTTTTTGAATGAGGGAGAAGAAATAGAAATTGCGGGCATTGAAATGTGTATTGTCAAGGGAAATCCCATGTTTGACATTGAGATTCCGGAGATTAAAGCTATTCATACGCATATGCTATGCCACAACAGCCACTCAATAATGTTTGACCCCAAAGGCGCTAGAACGCAAGCAAAACGATTGAAAAGGCATTTGGAGAATGGGTATGAACTGTTTATGTCTTCTCATCATTCATTTGAGGGTCCGGAAAGGGTGCGCGAAAGCATTGCCTATTTCAATAGTTTAGACGAAGTTTCCAGGCTTTACAAAGATGTGGCATCGTTCATGCGCGCCATGCGGAATAAGTTTCCGAGATATGACGGCGATTACTACTTGGGGATAACCGCCAAAATGTTTACATCAAAAAAGCATCACCATCATCATTATTAAGAACCGAACAAAAATTGCACCCACTCATGCCAATTGCTGGATTGTGGTTGCGTTGTGTCGGCGGTTTTGGTAAGGTGTTTATTGCTAGCATATTCCGAGTTTTCGGGCAAAATCAACATTTTCTCATTCGAAAACGCCATACCTTGTTCGCGCAAAGCCAGTTCTTGGTATTCAGCAGTTTGGTGAAAAATTAGTTCATTTTCCACTTCAGCGGTTTCCAGCTCCAAAATAGCCGCTTCACGTTCTTTGGTGGCGTTACGTTTCTGCAAAGTATAGATTTTTTGCATAGACATAACTGAGCCAGCAATCCACAACAAACAAATTACAATGGCAACAAACGTGCCAATATTTTGAAAATTGAGCAACTCGTCTCGCAAAAAACGCCGTATTCGCCTGATTTTTGTCTTGAAATCGTCCATTTGCCCCTCCTTTAGCGCCTAATTCCCACCGCTCTTTGAACTTCCAGCAATTTGGCATTGGCTTTTTTGCGCATGCGCTCTTCACCTTGTTCCAAAACCGCCAAAACCGTTTTGTCGGAGATACCCGCCACTTTTTCTTGAAAATCACGCAAAAAATGTTGCACCACCGCCGCCACTTCTTGCTTCAAATCGCCATAACTGGTTTCGCCCGTCCAACGCGCAATCACGTCTTGCAGCGGCTCATTTTTCAACAAACTCAGCATTTGCAACAGGTTGGAAATGCCAGCTTGGTTGAACATATCAAACTGGATTTTGCCCACCGAATCCGTTGTGGCGGACATGATTTTCTTCGCCGCCCGCTCCGGATTATCCAACAGCAAAATCTTGGACTTCGCATCTTTTGCGCTTTTACTCATCTTTTTTTCGGGATTGACCAAGTCACGAATCCGCAAGCCTTTATCCAAGTTCATAAACTGCATTTGTTTCAAAGTCGGCTCCGGCACCACGAAAATCTCCCCAAACTTGCGATTGAACCTTAGCGCAATATCACGACAAATCTCCAAATGCTGGA
>JAITKW010000015.1 GCA_031278275.1 Candidatus Nomurabacteria bacterium
GTTTCCTTGTCGCCGTAATAGCGCGCGCACGCTTCCGTTGTGATGGTGAAGCCGCGCGGCACCGGCATCCCGAGGTTCGTCATCTCCGCGAGGTTAGCGCCCTTGCCGCCGAGCAAAGCTTTCGCCTCGTCTAGCGACCCGCCAAACTCCCCGAATTTCATCGTGTAACTGTAAGCCATTTTTTTTGCCACCTTTCAAAAAATAAGAAATGTTAAGGTTTCCCCCACTTAAGTCAAGTCTAACATACTTTGTCTGTTTTTGGAATGACTATACTCACTACCTCATAAACAATCCACCTTAAGCCAAGCCTAACACCATCGCGACAGGATGATTTTTGGCAGTTTTGCAATCTATCGTTTTTGATTATTGACTTTTTCAATCATCTATATTACATTTTATATCGCTGACGTTTGACTACCTTTTGTTAGGTGTTTTCAAAGTCAAGTATACCAAGGGAAAGGGGCGGCATTATTGATTACTGCACGCATTATTTCGGTTGGCAAGGATAAGATTTTGGTTGGTGGGGAAATCCCAGAGGGACATCTCGTAGAGATGTGGATGCCAATTAAGAAATGTCTTGCTAAGAAAATATCCATGATCATCAATTATAGAGAACCAAACACCCTAGTTATTACGTTCATGGTGGATTTTCGTTTTATAACTGAGGAGGAGCAACTCCTCGCCAAGGCATCCGCATTGATGCTAAACGAATTGAAAAACTACTTTTCCCAACAAAATCCTATAACATAGGACGCACCTTAAAACCGCCCCACTGGGGTGGTTTTGCCATTATTTAACAACATTGCAGTAAGTCCAAGCTTGAAATGTCACCTTAGTTATGATAAAATCAACCAAGTATGAAAAAACTCCGCAATGTTGCGATTATCGCGCATGTTGATCATGGCAAAACCACGTTGGTTGATGGGCTGTTGAAGCAGTCGCACACTTTTCGTGACAACCAAGCCGAAATGACCCAAACTCTGATTATGGATTCCGGCGATCAAGAACACGAACGGGGAATTACGATTACTGCGAAACAAACGGCGGTGCATTACGGTGACTATAAAATCAACATCATTGACACGCCTGGTCACGCAGATTTTTCGGGTGAAGTGGAGCGCACGCTGAATATGGCGGACGGGGTACTTTTGATTGTGGACGCCAAGGAAGGTCCAATGCCACAAACTAAGTTTGTGCTTTCAAAAGCGCTCGGTTTGGGTCTGAAACCCGTTGTGGTTATCAACAAAATTGACAAACTCAGTCGCCGCATTCCGGAAGTATTAAACGAGATTTCGGATTTGTTTTTGGAACTGGCAACGGACGACACGCAACTGGAATATCCGGTTTATTACGCCATCGCACGCGAGGGTAAAGCGTGGAAAGATTTGCCAACAGCAACCGAAGACGAAGCGGATTTGACCGTAATTTTTGAGGCGATTATCGGCGACATTCCAGAACCGAAAATTGACGGCTCCGCTGAAAAAGGGTTGCAACTGCTTGCCACGTCTTTGGATTATGATAATTATGTCGGTAAATACGTGATTGGCAAAATCCATCGTGGCAAGACTACAAAGGGCGAAACGATTAGTATCATCAAGCCAGACGGTACGATTATTAAAAACAAAATTGACCGTATTTTTGGTTATCGCGGGCTGGTAAAAGAAGAATTGCCCGAAGCAACGGCGGGTGACATCGTGGCTCTCAGCGGGATTTCTGATGCCAACATCGGCGACACGGTGGCGAGTGGCGAAAATCCGGAAGCTTTGCCGTCAATTGAAATTGAAGCCCCAACCATGAGCATTTATATCGGCCCCAACACCTCACCGTTCAAAGGCAAAGAGGGCGAATTCACAACTTCAAGACAAATCGCCGACCGCTTGCATAAAGAATTGGAAACCAATATCGCGCTGAAATTGGCAGAAGACGGTTTGGGCTTCAAGGTCAGCGGGCGGGGCGAACTTCATCTTTCAGTCTTGATTGAGACCATGCGCCGTGAGGGTTTTGAATTAGAAGTTGGGCGACCTCAAGTAGTATATAAAGAAATTGACGGCATAAAACACGAACCGGTGGAAGATTTATCGGTGGAAGTGGATCCGGAGTTTGTCGGTGCTATTAGCCAAGAATTGGGTTTAAGGCGCGCCCAACTCATCAATCAAGAGGCTACTTCTAGCGGCTCCTTGCGTTTCGCCTATGAAATTACCACAAACGCCTTAATCGGCTTGCGCAATATTTTACTCACCGCCACCAAAGGCACCGTGCTGATGAGCTCCATTCCACGTGGCTACCAACCCGCCACTCTTAAATATAAGCAAGAACGTAACGGCGCGCTGATAGCTTTTGAAGCTGGCTTGTCCACCTCTTATGCATTGGCGGCGGCGGAAGCGCGCGGCGTTTTATTCATCAGCCCCAGCACCGCCGTTTATCAAGGCATGATTGTCGGACTTTACAACAAAAAAGAAGACCTTGACATCAACGTTTGCAAAGAAAAACAGTTGACCAACATGCGCTCCAAAGCCTCTGATGGCACCGTTCAACTCACACCATTCACACGGCTGTCTTTGGAGCAATGTTTGGATTTTTTGAACGATGATGAACTTTTGGAAGTCACGCCGAAAAACTTGCGCCTCCGAAAACGTGAGCTTAATCCCACCAAGCGCAAGCGCGAAAATCGGGCGTAAACCTAAAAGATTTTGCGGACATTTAACATTCTTATGTTTTGAAAACTAATCAATTTAGTGTAACGTCATAGAGTATGCATGAACAAAACAGAGAACAGGACAAAAATCCTGAGTTGATGTTGGGCGATATTCGCAAAATCGGTGCTACCACCATGCGGCTG
>JAITKW010000068.1 GCA_031278275.1 Candidatus Nomurabacteria bacterium
GCGCGCTGGAGCGCTGGCAGTGCCAAAAATACCATGAGGAAAATCAGCCCAGCGATCGCCAGCACCAAGACTACCTCAATGATTGTGAAGCCTTTTTTAATGTGTTTTTGTTGTAACATTGAAAAAATTCTTTGACTTTCGCAATTTCTTTTGATTAAGTTTCATCAGCTGTTTTTAATGTTGATAAAAATCTGCAATTCAACTTCAACTTCGTTCATTAACTATTTTTAATGTTGATAAAATAATGCTAACGTATGTTACAATATATTTATGGAGATCTTCCTTGCGACAGTTTTGTTTATTTTGGGCGCAGTTTTCGGCAGTTTTGCCTGTTGCCAAGCATATCGCATCCACAAAGGAAGAGAAAAATTATTAAAACAAGCCCCTTCGCATTGTTTGAAATGCCACAAACGGTTGGAACCGGTTGAACTAATCCCAATCCTCAGTTGGATTGTCCAAAAAGGACGTTGCAAAAAATGCCACGAACCCATCGGCTCGGCGGAAATCTTGGCGGAAATTGGCTTGGGGTTGGCGTTTTTGTTGTCATATTTATTTTTTCCGTTCCCCTTGACCACCACTTTGGAAGTCGTCCGTTTTGCCGTTTTCCTCCTCGTCCTTGTGCCACTTGCTGTTATTTTCATTTATGATTTGAAATGGGGGCTACTCCCCACGAAACTCATCGCTCTTAGCGTTATCTGTGCAACGGTGTTTTGGGTACTTTCTTCCGAAAGTTTATTTAGCACTGCCAAAATCCTGTCTTTGCTCGGTTCAATTGGCATTCTTTCCGGCATTTATTACTTGCTTTACTTCTTTTCAAAAGAAAAATTGGTGGGGGCTGGCGACTGGTTGCTTGCGTTGCCGCTCGCCATCATGCTTGGCGATGTTTGGTTGGCATTTTTCGCATTGTTTGCCGCCAACCTTATTGGCTGCCTCGTCACCGTCCCGTTACTTGCTTGCAAAAAATTGAAAAACCCGCGCATTCCTTTCGGTCCGTTCTTGATTAGCGGCTTCTTAATCGTTTTTCTAATACAAAATTGGCTTTTGTCCTTGATAATTTTTTAATGCTTATGTTATAATCAAGTCATGAAGATAGGCACGAAAGGCTTTACGTTAATAGAGGTCATCGCATTCTTTACGGTTTCAATGGCCTTGATTGCGGGTATTTTTATTGGCACTGGCACTGCCATCAACCGCGAACGTTACAACGACAGCGTGGAATCTTTCAAGAGTTTTTTGCAGGAACAATACACTTTGACTGCCAATCCGCAAAGTGCGAGATATGGAAATCAAGGGGCTTGCGAAGAAGAGTCAGGATATATGAAAATCAATTATTCAAGTACTAAAGAATACCGTGGTCGCAGTAATTGCTTAATGTATGGACGTTTGATTGAGTTTTATGGGACGGCAACATCAACTGCTGGCGGTTGGTCGTCCAATGGCACGGTTCGCGTCACGCCAATCATTGGTAAAGATCTGACTTCGTTTTGTTTCATTACGGGAACGGACAAAGAGGCAGAGCTTGATAAATGTAGTGGAGTCAGCAACGAAGATTTGAGCTACAAGGCTAGACTTAGTGAAATGGACGACAATGAACTGCTCCGTGAAGCCATGTTGGGGCGCGAAAATGATGGCGAGGTTTATAATTTGGAGTGGGACGCATATGTTGATGCGTTTTTCCTGAAACCCGATGGCAGTGCTCCTGATGATATGAGCCAAATCCCCGCCCAGGGCGCAATCTTGATTGTGCGTGCGCCGTTTTCCAGCACTATCCGTACTTTTATTGTGCCGTACAATGATAATAAGAGTACATATCCGGATGCAACAAAAAAAGACTTGGCGTATGTGGGAGTTGGTGACGATGGCATGCCAGTCACTAAAAATCTCGTAGACGCTTTCATACCGGAAGGCAATACGGGGTTTTACCAAGAAAGCCCTCGCTATTTTTGCGTTACGGCTGGTGACACTAACTTCATGAGCAACGCTCGCAAAGTGGTAAAAGTCACCCAAAATGGTGGTAGCTCTTCTGCGGTTGATATTTTGAGTGAAAGTGATGAAATAAGCTGTCCGGAGTATACCAGATGAGGACGATGACTAGAAATAATTTGGGGGACTGATGAAGAGTAAGCGTGGTGATACGGTGATTGAGGTGATTTTTGCGACCACGGTTTTTGGTTTAATTGCTGTGATTTCCATCAGTTTAATGAACTCTGGCATTTCCACTGCCCAAACCGCCGTGGAATTGACTTTGGCGCGCAATGAAATTGATGCCCAAGCCGAAGCTTTGCGCTTTATCCAAAACGGCTTTGCCGCCGAGCGCGAAAATGCTGCCAAGACTTGGCAATTTGACGATTTGTGGGATAATTTGACGGATAATGATGGTGATGGTTTGGATCGGGTTTATGATGCCGCAAGTTTGCCCAATTTTCACACCGCTCAGGAAGAAACTGCGACCAACGCAAATTACCAAAATGACGGTTGCGCCGTAGCTATGGATGCAATCAGAATGGGC
>JAITKW010000014.1 GCA_031278275.1 Candidatus Nomurabacteria bacterium
TGGTACGCAACTTGGTGGCGACAAACGTCAACCCCGCTGACGTAGTGCGCGAATTAACGCAAGCAATTTGACGGTTTGGAAACTTTTGCCGTAGAACCCCAGTCGCATTAAGCGCATGGAGAAAAGTGCTTGAAAGCGCATCCGACATCGTCACAAAAACCACGTCCGTGCCTTTTTCAAGGTACGGTGTCGCCCTCTCCAGCCATTCATACTCCGAAACCGCTTCGGTCGCGAAACTGCTTGCGCCATATTCCGCCAACAACCCATAAAACTCATCTTCCGACATATTTGACCAATCTGGCAAGTGCAAAAACCTCGTCTTGCCAACCCGCATTGACATGCCGACCACATCAATGCCGTATTTTTCCAAATCGGTCGCCGAAATATCTGCCGTAGCGTCCGTAATAATCGCAGTCGCATCGTGGCAAATGAATCTTGGCGGATTTTTGGCATTTGCGCTCTGCAAGAACATGTCGTCAACGCTGGACTGAACCTCACCAAAACCGCCAAAATGATTGATGACCCGCTGCGGGTGATTCGTGTGAACATGAATCTTGTAAACATCACGAAAGTTTATCACAACTTCGCTGTCGCCAATTTTGCCAAGAAAAGCCCGCTCTCTCTCAAAATGAAGTGGCTTCGCAGTCTTGAAAATAACCTGAACGCAATAACGAAACTTCGTCTTTGTACTGTGTTGATGTTTTTCAACATCAATGTGCGGGGCAAAATCAGCAAATCGCGCATAACTAGACTCGGTTGAATTGTCCCCAAGCTGGGATTTCCTCATTCCCTCCAAAAACAGCATCAGTCCCGCCGCACCAGAATCAACAACGCCGGCTTTCTTGAGAACGCTAAGCAAGTTCTCGGTGTTATCCACCGAAGACTGGGCGATGTCCAAAATCACATCAAACAAACCCGCGTCTGTCGTGGTAACTTTAGTCGCAGACATCGCGCCAACCGCAATATCCGCCATGACCGTCAACATTGAGCCTTGCTTTGGCTCGCCAATCTTGGTACACGCTTCGTTATGCCCATGCTGCAAAGCGTCCCCAAGAACTTGCTGGGTCAGTTCTCTGTCGCGCAGATAATCGCAAACACCCGTAATCCACGCCGCAAAAATAGTGCCGGAATTACCCCGAGAGCCCACAATCGCACCGAAAGACACCGCATCCGCAAAAGCGTTATAATCCGCAGTATCCGCCAACGCATTGACTCTCTCAACAATACTTCCCGCCGTTTCACACAAGTTCTTGCCCGTGTCATTGTCCGGCATCGGCCACATATTGATTTTATCAAGTAGCGACCGATAACTTTGCAACATCAAGTTGCCCATTTCCAACATCTTCCGTGCTTTTGACAGATTAAACTTCATTTCTACCAACCTCCTGATAAAGAAAAATTGTAAAGGTTCAACAACCCCACCATAGTGATAACCCCATCATAGCACAGTTTTGGGTCATCGCTACGAAAAAATTATTTGTGACAAATCTTGGTGGTTTCCTTAAAGCCCAAACCCGACCGATGAAACTGTTGCGGGCTAACCTCATTTGAATATTTGGAAGCTTTCAAGGGGTAGTATTCCAAGATATGCGTAAAGCTTGTAGCAGTAAATGAAAGTTTGCAATTTCTCAGTTGACTTTTTGCGTGAAGTCGGGTACAGTGGTATTGACAGTCTGCGATAAGCAGATTTTTTTAACGGGAGATAAGATGGCAGAGAATAAAACGAAAATAAAGCAAGCGAAAAGCCAAATGAAATTGGATAGTCGTCTTGAAAAGAGAAGTCGCAAAAATGCCAAAAAAGCCGAAAAACGGGCTTTGAAAGAAAAAAACCGCGCGGGGAAAAAGAAGCGTCATTTGCCAAAGTTTTTGAGGGTGATTTTGTCACCGTTTTTCGCAATAGGACGTTACGTGCGCGATTCTTTTCGCGAAATTCGTCAAGTACGTTGGCCCAATCGCAAAGCCACATGGAAATCCACTTTTGCGGTCTTAGTTTATGTCGTGATATTTTTCGGTTTGATTATGCTTTTAGACACATTATTTACGGCATTATTTAATAAAATATTGGGATAGGAGGATAAATGGGAGTTAACAGATACAACGGCAAACGCGCATGGTACGCTATCAGCACATATTCTGGGTTTGAGGATAAAGTGGCGGACAGTATTAACCAGCGTACCAGTAGCATAGAGTTTGCAGGCAAGATTTTTGAAGCAATTGTACCGAAAGAGAAACAAATTGAGATTAAAAATGGCAAACGTAAGGTGGTGGAGCGTAAGATTTTTCAAGGTTACGTTTTAGTAGAAACAGCGTTGTCGGACGAAAGTTGGTATATTATTCGTAATACACCGGGCGTAACTGGATTTGTGGGCAACGGCACGCAACCCACGCCGGTTTCGGATAAAGAAATCGCCAAAATCAAGAAACGCATGGGGGTGGAAGATCCGAAATATTCGGTTAGTCTTGAGGTGGGCGAAACTGTGAATATCACAGATGGGCCGTTTAAGGGGTTTGATGGCTCGGTGGCGGAGATTGACAAAACTAAGGGCAAGCTAAAAGTGATGGTGAATATGTTTGGGCGCGAAACACCGGTGGAGCTGGACGCTTTACAAGTCAAGAAACTTTAGGTATAATACGAAAGTTACGCACTGGAAAGGATTATTGTGGCAGAAAAAAAGGTTATTGGTAATTTGAAACTTCGCATTCCGGGCGGAAAGGCGACTGCTGGGCCACCAGTCGGTTCTACGCTTGGTCAATGGGGGCTGAACATGATGGATTTTATCAGTCCATTTAATGAGAAAACAAAGGAGTTCAACGGCAAGAATGTGATTGTGCATATTCGGGTGTTTGAAGATCGCACTTTTGATTGGAAATGTTTGGGGCAACCAGTTGACGACATGATTCGTGAAAAAATCAAGATTAGTAAGGGGTCAGGCAAGCCAAATTTGGAAAAAGTTGGCAAGATTACGAAAGCGCAATTACAAGAAATTGCAGAAGTGAAAAAAGACCAGCTAAACGCAATTGATGATGAGGGCGCACTGAAAGTCATCGCCGGCACCGCACGCTCAATGGGCGTGGAAGTGGTTGATTAAGTTTTCGTTGCGAGAAAAAGACGGGCAGAAAGCCCGTCTTTTTGGTAATAAAAAGGAGCAAGATAGTCTCGCTCCTTTTGATTTTGGAGGTTACGGCGCAAAATAGTCTGTGTCTATTTGCCCGTAAATCTGCCATGCCCAACTCCCCGCGCGGGAAGTTCTGCGACTGACTCCGGAGATGTGTGTCGCAATCGCTTCCGCGATGTCATGCACCTCGTCAAGCTCGGATTGAGCTTTCTTGCTATCGTAATCCGCGCTCGCTTCGGGGTCGACGGGAAGGCGTGTTGAGCCCTTTTCTTTGAGCTCTTTGCCTGCCTCACCGAGCAGGTCAAGAAGAGCTCTTCGCGCTTCTTGATAGTCCGTGTGTATCTTCTGCACTTCATCGCGCAGGGCATCAGGCGGTGTAATATTATGACTGCGACAAAAGTCGTCATCATTTGCGATACGCCATATGGTGTCAACTTGAGCTTCTGTAGACCAGTCTTCACCATACTCTGCGACATGCGCATCGTACACTGCACCCGTCAGCTGGAACGCACCCCCGTTTTTGGCGTTAGAGTCAAACGAACTCTTCTCGCCGAAAACGCCAATCCATGCTGATGCTATGATGGTGTTTCCTTCCTCGCGTTCAAGAAACGCAAGGAAAACTTCTCCGATGTTTTCCCTCTGCCGATCAGAAATCGGCATTTCGTCTATTAAGACGGTTTCCGGCAAAAACCCGAACCGACTTGACACAGAGATAAGGACAGGAGTGGGTGCTAAGGTTGGCGCTGGGGTCGTTGTCGGAGGGGTTTCCCTCCAGCCTTCTTCCACTTGTGAATCAGCAATGGGATGAACTGTGCGCTCGACCGCCTCCTCTTCACCCCGCTGAGCAAACGTGAAAAGTATAGTGAATATTGTTATGCCCGCAAGCACGATCACAGACATAGCCACTTTTCTGACCCACGGGTTTTCCACATCATCACCTCCGAAGAAGATCCCGATGACGATTGATAGGGCTACGAGCGCAATTATAGCGACCCCTTTGGATTGTAGTTGCATTTGTTTTCCCCCTTTAAATGTGCGTCCGCATTATCGCGAACACTTAAAA
Source organism: Candidatus Nomurabacteria bacterium (assembly GCA_031278275.1). Taxonomy (GTDB): domain Bacteria; phylum Patescibacteriota; class Saccharimonadia; order Saccharimonadales; family Saccharimonadaceae; genus JAISOF01. The sequence goes on from JAITKW010000014.1 coordinate 4,180, forward strand.
TAATATAGTAGTTCGCTTTGCGTAATGTGACCATATTGTATCACACTTAACGCTAAAAGTAAAGTATTTAACTATACAAAAGGTTACCAGCGAAGAAAAGACGGGATAGCCTGGCGTAGAACAAGCCATGGCGGCAGAAAGTTATTAGTGGAAAAAGGCGGGATAACCCCGCCTTTTTGCTAAGTTTTTGGAGGATAAAGTTGCGCATAAAATTGGCGAGCCAATTCTCCCCGCACTTTTGCCTCCCGACTCTTGTGAGATGGTCGGAGATAATAACGACAAATAATTTCCGCTGCTTCTTCTGGCGTGCAGGCAGCAAGAAGCTCTTCATGTTTACCGTACCATTGTGTGGTTTCCGATTCATGAAGAGTGAATATCAGTTGTGCCGCCGCCGTTTGCCATTGCTCTTGTTGCTTTAGCGATTCCAAGCGTGAGCCACCAAATTGAAGTAATCCAAAATAATGCCCGTCAGCACTTTCGGATTCTGGGTTCAGGCTGGACTCACGAAAAATATTTGCCAGCCAACCAGCTATCTGCTCTGGCGTATACTCTTGGAACCAGAAATGCATGATGCATTCCTTCAGAGTTTGGCGCTGTGCATCGCTCAGCACGCCCCCGTCTAACATTAGTGTATCCGGCAGCGGGAGTGGCAACATTTCTATGCGTTGTTGAAGTTTTAATATTGCAGGATTTACTACAGCGACCTCAACGGCGTATTGAAATGTGAATACGGGTTTGGACTTTTCGTTTGGCATTTTCCTTTCGTTTGTTGCTGCCTCTTCTATCCTTGCTTCTTTTATAGCAGGGATTTCATCGACTATCACCGTAGCGGGAACTTCTCGGTTGCCACTCAGTGCAAAAAACATAGCAACAACGAAAGCGAAACAAATATACTTGCTTTTTCTCATTTCCATCTCTCCTCATAAAGTGCATTTAGACTAGTTGTTCGGCTAAGATGTCCTATACCATAGCAAAAAAGTAATATTTTGTCAATCTCGTGGCATAAAAATATAACGTGTGATATAATTAGTCAGCTTATAGGGAGAAAATCAGTGGCAGATAAAATAAATGTGAATATTGGTAAAAATAAAGGGAAAACCCCACCCAAGAAAAAAGCGGGGAACTTCGTTAGGTTGTCCCTTTTTTGGGCGATTATCATCATTTTAGTAATTACGATTGGTTCATCTTTGACTCCAGTCGATACTTTGAAAGAAATACCGATTTCCGATGTCATCCATCGCGCGAATTCTGGCGAAATTGCCAAAATTGAAATTTCGGGCAATTCAGTTAAAATCACACCAAAAGGCGAGGAAAAACCAACCGAAAAGTCTCTCAAAGAGGGTGGCAGTAGCATTTTTGAGCAAGGTTTGGACAAAGATGCGGAAACGGAAGTTATTATCAAAGAAGAGTCAGATGTGGGTGGCACTATTTTGAACGCCGCAATGTTGATTGTGCCGACCTTGATTATCATTGGTTTTTTTCTGTTTATGATGCGCCAAGCGCAGGGTCAAAACAATCAAACCATGAATTTCGGCAAATCAAAGGCGCGACTTTATGGCATAGACAAGAAGAAAGTTTCTTTTTTGGACATTGCTGGTAACGAAAACGCCAAGCAAGATTTGATGGAAATTGTTGATTTTTTGAAAAATCCAAAAAAATATGAAGCGTTGGGTGCGAAAATCCCCAGTGGTGTGTTATTGGCGGGCAATCCAGGTACTGGTAAAACTTTGATGGCGCGGGCGGTGGCGAGCGAGGCGGGCGTGCCGTTTTTCTCCATTTCTGGGTCAGAGTTTGCGGAGATGTTTGTAGGCGTTGGAGCCTCGCGCGTGCGTGACCTCTTCAGTAGGGCGAAAAAGAACGCTCCGTCCATCATTTTCATTGATGAAATTGACGCAGTGGCACACAAGCGCGACACACGTGGCGGAAATGGGCGCGAGGACGAACAGACCTTAAACCAGATTTTGGTGGAAATGGACGGCTTTGACAACGAAACTGGCGTGATTGTGATGGCGGCGACCAACCGTGTGGACATGCTGGATAAGGCTTTGCTCCGACCGGGTCGTTTTGATCGACATATCAATGTTACTTTGCCGGAAAGGAAAGATCGCTTGGATATTTTGAAAGTTCATTTCAAAAATAAGCCAGTTGATAGCGATTTGGATTTGGAATCTTTGGCGGCAAAGACTGCCGGAACTTCTGGGGCGGATCTCGCCAATATCGCCAACGAGGCGGCAATTTTGACCGCCAGATTGAACAAAAAAACAATTAGCAACGCTGAACTGGTGGAGGCTTTTGAGAAAGTGGCGATTGGCCCGGAAAGCAAAAGTAAAATCATGACCGAAAAGGAGCGCGAACTAACGGCTTATCACGAAGCGGGGCATGCAATTGTGGGGCATGTTTTGCCAGATAGCGACCCAGTGCACAAAGTCACGATTATCCCACGTGGTCGCACGGGTGGCGTGACGTGGTTTTTGCCTCACGAAGACCGCAGTTATAAATCTGTTTATGAGTTCAAGGATGCGATGGCGCGGGCGATGGGTGGACGAATTGCCGAAAAGTTGATTTATGGCGAAGACGGGGTGACGACTGGTGCGGGTGCAGATTTGCAAAATGTTTCGGAAATGGCGCGTAGCATGATAACCGAGGAAGGCATGGGTTCCAATCTCCGCAATCAGGTTTTTCCGATTGAGAAAGATGGTAGTTTGTTGTCGGGGCTCGTGAAGCCGTACAGTGACGAAACCGCCCTGAAAATTGATGAGGAAGTTCAGCAATTGATGAAAGAGGCGGGCAGGCGGGCGGAAATAGTTCTCAAATCCAACAAAGAATATTTGGAAAAACTCGCAAAAGAGTTGCTTGCCAAAGAAACTTTGGAAGAAAAAGAAGTCAAAAAAGTCTTGACCGGCACTAGCTTGCCCAAGGCTGTGAAGTTGCATTGATTATCATAGCGTTGTCGGAGAATTGGGCTGATTTTGTCACAAAATCAGCATGCTGTCGCCGTAACTCAAGAAACGGTACTGGTTTGCAACGGCATGGGCGTAAGCTCTCCTTAAGTTTTCCCAATTAGCGAATGCGGCGGTCAACATCAAAACGGTGGATTTTGGCGCATGGAAATTGGTGAGCAAGATGTCTACTATCTTGAAATCGTAACTTGGATAAATGAAAATATTAGCTTCGCCAGTGATTGAGGGCGGGGCGGAGTTTTTCTTGACTTTTTCCGCAAAATGTGGCGGATTTGAGGAGTGAACGCCGAGTTCTTGGTGGCAGTGCTCTAGCGTTCTGGCGACCGTAGTGCCGACCGCCACTACTCGCCGTTTTTCGTGTTTCGCCAAATTGATGGCTGAAACCGTATCTGTTGGGATTTCAAAATACTCCGAATGTATCTTGTGTTCCTCTACTAAATCTGTTCGGATTGGCAAAAACGTCCCCAACCCCACGTGCAAAGTCAAATATTTGACAATCACACCTTTTTCTTGCAATTTTCGCAAAAGCTTTCTCGTCATATTCAAACTGGCGGTTGGTGCCGCCGCTGAACCTTGCTTTTTGGCGAAAACTGTTTGGTAGCGCTTGACATCGGCTGTAGTTGCTTGGCGTTTCATGTACGGTGGTAGCGGCACCGTGCCAAACTTTTGGGCAATCTTCAACAAATTATCCCGACTTTTGACCACCGCCAAACCATCACCCAAAACCTGTTCAACGATAAGCTCGTCTTTGGAGGTGAAAACCGCGCTATTTATCGTACTTGTCTCTGTTAAATCATCAGTAAAATTAGCGCACACTCGCAGTTTATCGCCCGCTTTCAAACTACCGCGATACATCACCTTATGCCGATGCCAATCGTTGTCATCATTGCCATGTTTTTCCAAAATCACAATTTCGCGTTCAACCCCGTTTGGCTTGATGACCCGCAATCGCGACTTGATTACTTTTGTATCGTTTAAAACCATTACATCACCACTACGCAAAAAGTCCACTACATCAACATATTTTTTGTCCAAAATCGTGCCAAGCGCCCGTTCCAAAACCAGTAGCCGTGAGCCTCCACGCTCAGTTGCTGGAAAATCGGCAATCAGATTTTCTGGCAAGTCATAAGAATAGTCCGACACTTTCATCGGACTATTTTAACACAAAATTGAGTTTTTGACTAATCTTCGGCTTCCACGATATTGGCATCATACCTCAGCATCATCTCAGTCAACAAGTGCGCGTGATTTTTTTCGTCTGAAATAATTTCACGAATGGTGTCCTTGTCATTTTTGTCAATCATTACTTCTAGCAACTCATAATAACCCTGAATAGCTTTTTCTTCATCTGCGTTATTTTTTGCCAGTAGCGCCGCAACCTTATAATTTTCCTCGTTCATTTCACCTCCTTAAATCTACTTAAGAAAATTATATCACAAATCACGAAAATTAAAAACTTTGTTTAACCTTTGTTGTGGTGGAGCATAGGAGATTCAAACTCCTGACCTCTTCGCTGCCAGCGAAGCGCTCTAATCAGCTGAGCTAATGCCCCAATTGTGGACCTTTGTCTATTTTAACACATGCGTGGCGGAAGAGGCAGGATTCGAACCTGTGAGAAACATTGCTGCCCCTACACGCTTTCCAAGCGTGCGCCTTCAACCACTCGGCCACTCTTCCTTCGCCCGCCTAAACACAATAACATTTTTTAATAATTTTTTCCACACCCGAAAAATATCAAATTAAAACATGGTTCTGCTTGTTTAATTTATCGTTAAAAATATATAATAAACACATATGGCAACAACGATTATTGAAATTCGGGGGTTAAACAAACGCTTTGGTGTGGGCGATGCTGAAACGTTGGCTTTGCGAGACGTTAATCTCAAAATCAAAATGGGTGAGTTTGTGATGGTGACGGGTCCAAGTGGTTGCGGAAAAACTACTTTGTTAAACATCATCGGCTTGCTTGACCGCGCAACTTATGGAGAATATTATTTGGACAATCACCCAGTTGCTCGCATCAGCAAACGCAAACAAGCGCGCCTCCGCAATGAGAAAATCGGCACAATTTTTCAAAACTTCAACCTCATACAAAACATGACCGTGATTGAAAATGTGGCTTTGCCACTGATTTATCGCCGTGTTGGCAAAACCAAACGGCTGAAAATTGCGAGCCGAATGTTGGGCCGATTTCAACTCAACGAGCGCGAGTATTATTTGCCCAATCAACTTTCCGGCGGGCAACAACAACGAGTGGCGATTGCGCGCTCCCTTGTCGGCAGTCCTTCCATCATTTTGGCGGACGAGCCGACCGGCAATTTGGATAGTCGCGCCAGCCACATCGTGATGGAAGAGTTGCGCGAAATCCACGAGCAAGGCAATACCATCATCATGGTGACGCATAACGCCAACCTCACAGCTTACGCTACGCGTGTTATTAACATCGTTGACGGACGTATTGACTCGGACATCAATATCAATAAACACACGCCAAAAACCCGAAATAGGAGGCGAAAATGAGTTTTCTTTTGAAAAATCACATTTCTGACGCTATTCAATCTTTGAAAGCCAATCGTTCACGATCACTTCTCACAGTAATCGGGATTTCCATTGGCGTGGCGAGCATTATTGTTATTTTGTCGCTCACCGGTGGGGTGAAACGGATTATCACCAACCAAATCCAGCAATATGGCGAAGATTTAATTATCGTTAGGCCGACCTACACCGACCACGCCAAAGATATTTTTTCACATCTTACTAATTCCACATCGTTTGCGAGTAGTAGTTTGACTTTGCAAGACATTACGTCAATCAAAAACTTAGATGACGCGACCTTGATTGCGCCGGTGGCGGTTAGTCAATATGAGTTGCTGGGAGACAATACTATTGTCAGCAGCGTGGTCGCCACCACTCAAGATTTTTTTAATATTTTCGGGCTGACAACTCGCGATGGCGACAATTTGACTGATAATTTTTCCCAAAATTCCATCGTGTTGGGCTCACGACTTTCGGTGCGGTTGTTTGATTCGGTTGACACCATCGGTAAAAAACTTACTATTAAGGGCGAGAGCTTTATAGTGGTGGGCATTTTGTCGCCTATTTCCGACCCCATCAATATCAATAATATCAATCTTGACGAAGCCATTTTTATGAACATTGAGAAGTCGCCCATTATCGACAAAACGCCACAAATCCAACAGATAAATATTCGCGCCAAAGGGCAATCCGACACTCAAACAACCGCCAATCTCATTGATCAAACTATTGCTAAGAATCACAAAAATACCAAAGATTACGAAGTTTTATCCGGCGAAAATATTTATAATCCTGCCGAGAATATTTTGGGTCTTATTTCAACCACTTTATCCATCGTGGCGGGCATTTCGCTGGTGGTTGGCGGTATTGGCGTGATGAATATTATGTTGGTGACCGTCACCGAACGCACGCGTGAAATTGGCATTCGCAAAGCTGTCGGTGCGTCAAATTGGCAAATCATGGTGCAATTTTTGATTGAATCCTTAATTTTAGCTATTTTGGGCGGCATTTTGGGCTTTTCGTTCGGATATTTGGGCGCTGGCATCGTGGCTTTGTTCACCCCAATTTTGCCTTTCGTGTCGCTTGATATTGTCAAAATCGCTTTCGTCATCTCCATAGCGGTGGGCGTAGTTTTTGGGATTTATCCCGCTTTCCGCGCCGCCCGCAAAAAGCCGGTGGATTGTTTGAAATACTACCGGTAAATAATAAATTATTCAAAAAACTTAATTTCTTTCAAGATTTCGTCTAGCTCGGCGTGTAAATCCTCAATGGAGCCGTTATTTTGCACGAAATAGTCCGCAATCGCAATCGGGCCGCCCTTTTCCAGATTCTCAATTTCCGACCAATCGCGCTCGTTAGCCTCTTTGGCATCAAACGGGCGGTTTGGACGATGCGCCAACCGATGATGGCGCAAGTGCTTGTTCGGCGTTAGCGCCACCATAGTCATCTCGCCCGGAAACTCATGTTTCAAAATCCGATATTCGCTCCAAGTATACAAGCCATCAAAAACAAGCCGGTGCTGTCCAGACTCAATCAACTTATGCGCCTCTTCAATCACTCGCTTTGCCACAAAATCCTTGCCTTCTTTTTCGCGGATTTCTTCGCGAAACTTTTGCTGACTTTCTGGAGTAATTTCAACCCCCGCCTCTTGCATGGCCTTGTAAATCATGCCACCAAAATAAATATCCGGCACGCCTTTATCTTTGACATACTCCGCCGCCGTGGTCTTGCCACTACCGCTCATACCAACAAAACAAATAATTTTTACGTTTTTTTCCATAGTAATCCTAACGCCATCTCCCTTTTATCATGAAACACTAAAAAATGAAGTACTGGTGCGAGTGGTAGGACACCAAACCCTCATCCATCAAAATCTTCTGGCAATCTGTAAAAGTTCTTAATAAGAGTCTAGCAAATTTCAATCAAAATGTCAATGGCTTTTTTATGGCTTGGTAACGTTCCGATATACTATTATCTAGCCCAGTGAGGTATATTTGTGTAGTTCTAATATCAGAATGTCGCAACAGTTTTGAGGTTAAGTATATGTCGTAGTTAGAAGTGTTATAAACGTCTACAGCAAATGAGCGCCGCAGATCGTGCGGATTGAAATCCTCCACCCCTGCCCGACTAAACAAACTACCTAATATCCTCCTTAGCGAAGTGACACGATAAGGCTGACCGTAACTACGTTTTGATGTGAAAATATAACCAGTTATACCATATTTTGTTAAATACTGCCATAGCAGTTTAGAGGTAGCTTCTGTTAGGTGTAAAAATCCACGTTTCCTCTTTTTTCCGATAATATTAAAAGCCACAGTGTCGCCGTACTTGACAATTTGGGAAGTGTGGAGTTTTTGTAATTCACTAATACGAGCTCCTGAGTCAAACATTATTAAAACCATAAGCTTCTCTTTAAGTGTTGCTAGTTGGATAACTCGCTCAATTTCATCTCTTGAAAAGCTTTTGCGTCTTGGGTCAGCTTCTTCCATTCTAGTAATTGCATGCAGTTTACACTTTATTTTTTCTTCTTTCTCATCTCGTAACCACCTTAGAAAAGACTTTATGGTTTTTACGCGCGAGTTAATTGACACCCCAACATTAACCATGCCAGTCAGTTTACCAGTTTTAAGTAGTGACATGAATTGATCGATTTGTTGATTTGTGATTTTTTTCCCATCGTTACTTATCCCTGAACGGATAAATAATTGGATGTCTTCCTTATAGTGTACCATTGTCGCATTAGTGTAATTCCTCACATTTATGCACCAATCCCAAAACTCTTCAGCTTGAGATTCAATGGTATTTTTTTGCCGTTGGATATATAGCATTTTATGCCTTTCTGCCCACAAAATTAAAAAGTTTTTTGAATACAACTACTATGGTTATATATGGTTATGTAATAGGTGGACATATTTTGTCCACCTACCTCTGTTGAGTTGATAGACATATTTTGTCCATCAAAGCCTATTTATCCACACCTAAAAATATCAGAGGCGTAACATCGGTA
>JAITKW010000031.1 GCA_031278275.1 Candidatus Nomurabacteria bacterium
CTTCGCTCACGCCATGTTTCCTTTCAATAAACACGGTTTTAATTTTGAAGCTTTTAAGTTTCACATCAGTAACAAAGTTTTCAACTTGTCACCGGCTGATAGCCTCTTTATATCACAAATGACATTTTTTTACAAACATAAGCGGTTCTAATTGCATAATCCCCTATTCATGGGCGCTAAACTCGTAATGATTCTGTGGTGGACGAGGAGGGACTTGAACCCTCACGACCTTGCGGTCATCAGATTTTGAGTCTGACGTGTATACCAATTTCACCACTCGTCCGTAGGCTGCTTAGTTTTTCGCATCAACCTGCGACCATTATATCTTAAATATCCCCACGAAGCAATAACTTCAAAAATTCGCATCAGCCCACCCCAAGAACCGTCCCGACTACACTCCAAAAAGTAACCCCCAATCCCATACCTTAAGCCATATAAAATTAGCCATCTTATATAACGTCTAATCCAACTATCGTCCAAATACCATAATGTCCATGTAAAATTAGCCGTCTTATATAACGTCTACCCCCCCATAATATTTACTTTTCTAATACTTTGTTATAAAATAACACTATGAAAAAATATAGGACAAAAAGTAAGGTGGAAAATGGCAATTACTAGCTTTGATGTGGAAACTGACGGGATATTAGAGATTTCTCCTGGAGGCTCTAGCGGTGTGAGGCTATATTTTGAAGCAGACTCCGATGACATACTTTTCCAAATTGACGATGAGGAAATCCGTCAGTATGCGATTGCTGAGCTGGGGCTGGAGGAAACATACGAGTGAAATGGGCGGTACGGTACCCGCCCTGCGCTCATCATCTTGGATAAACTCTGTAGTTAATTATCGTTATCCCATAACTTTAATACTTCACTTCTAGTATACTTGTTTTTATAGGTTTTGTAAACTGTATTGTCCAATTTATGGTTTCTTTGCGATTCTTATTTTGCCAGTTTTATCAATTTTGGAGTTTTCGCCAATTGCGGTTTATTGATGCTGATTGATGGCTTGACGACCATTATTCGATTGAAAAATTTCAAACAATTCGTGCAAAGAATCAATAAATCGGACAAAATTAAGGAAATAAATACAGATGAATACATTACTTTTGTGGTTAATTCAATTAAAAATAATTTCATTTTTTCAATTAAACGATTTATGACAAAAACCATTCCCTGTCCAGACAGCTCTTTTTTGAAAGTTGATATTTGGCCTAAAAGAAAAAAGAAGCATAAGCCACAAAAGTAATCTCATGCCAAAATAGCAGTGGCGGTGGCTTCTAAGGGTTTTTTGGGGTTCCAGATTTGGTATAGCGCGGTTTTTATGGCGATTTCTCCGCTCCATAATGACAAGGGCGAGTACTTGGTGTCGGAAAGTGCTGTAGAAATTACGATGCCACGTTGGGCGACCAAGTAATTTCCTTGACAAAATGAAGCAATCGTTAATGCATATGATAAAGTGAACTTATGCAAAGCCTCCACCGCCTGTGCGAGTGGCATGGAAAAAGTTAAAACTTTTGGGTAATAAATCTCGCGGAATAATTTTTGTAATTGAGCAAAAGTTAAAATTAACGTCAGTTCGCCATTTTCAATAATTTCGCCGGCGGCGGGTATCATCAAATCAACTGCATCGCGCATGATGACTATGGGCTTTTGATTTTTCGCGACAAACTCTCTTAATCCTGATGCGGTTTCCGTGCTTTTGCCCATGTCTCCCAAAATCACCACCGAATCTGCCCACTCGGATAAAGCGGTCATTTCAGGCACCGCGCTTTTGGCGAAACCGCCGGAAAGATTGGAATCGGCAAAGAAAATATCGGAGGAGTTCGGTAGCGTTTTTTGCAAAACATCCGGTAATAAAACTTTCACAACTCCCGCACCAAAATCATTCGCAATTTTTGCGCCAAGAGCAATCGCTGAAAAACCGCCACCACTTCCGCCGATAATCGCCAATTGCCCGCCAAATGATTTTTGTTCTGGCTTGTTCCACGTGATGTTTTCAAACAGTGGAGTTTTTGATTGTTTTTTCCAATAATCCAAGTTCACAAAGCCATTTTACCATGTTAAAATATAATAATGAAAAATAAAATAATAATCCTTTTGGTTTTTTTGGGGCTGGCGGTGGTCGCCACGATGGTTTTTTTAATGTTGGCGCGTCAAGAAAATACGCATAATGATGATAATGCGCCAACTTTGCATGATGTTTCAACCCAACCGGAATCGCCCGCCGAAACTCGTTTGAAAATGGTTGCGCTGGGCGACATGTTGCCACACGAATCGGTGGTTAATAATGCTAAAATTGGCGACCAATATGATTTCAAAAAATATTTTGAGAACATCCGTCCGCACTACCAAGACGCAGACGTGGTTTTTTGTAATCAGGAAGCTTTAAGCGCGGGAGAGCAATTTGGGTTGAGTTATTATCCCTCTTTTAATGCACCACAAACGTTTACGGACGGGTTGTTTTTTGGCGCTGGTTGTAATGTGATTAGTTTGGCGAACAATCACATGGGGGATAAAACGACCAACGCCATCAATGCGACACTGGACAAGTGGGACGAGCTGAACCCGTTGGCGGTCGCTGGGGCGAATCGCAATGTTGATGAACAAAAGGTGGTCAAATATTTTGATGTCAAGGGCATCAAGTTTGCCTTTTTGGCGTTTGCGGATTACAACAATAAAAAATCTACGCCAAGTTATGCGGTCAATCTTTATCATGACGAAGATTTATTTGATGCGGTGCTCAAAGAAGCGCGGGCTAATGCGGAGGTGGTGGTTGTTTCAATGCATTGGGGGAATGAAGACACTGACGTGTTGACGAACGACCAAAAAAAGCAAGCGCAAAAATTGGCGAACGCTAATATTGACGTGGTGATTGGGACGGGTCCGCACGTTTTGCAAAAAACTGAATGGCTGAAACGGGCGGACGGCAAAGACATGTTGATTTGGTATTCAATTGGCAACATGCTTTCTTCGCAATTACAAGAAAATGAGTTGACGAGTTGCGTTGCTGGTTTTGAAATTGTGAAAACCAAAGACGTGGTGCAAATTGAAAAACCGACTTGTCTGCCAACTTTCATGTCGTATGCGTGGACAAAAACCGAAAAGCAAAATGAGGATTTATTGAAACGGCACGATTTGCGGCTGAAGTTGCTGAAAGATTCTGAAGTGGAAATCAAGGCGATGTATTTTGACGATGATGTCAAAAGTCGCTTTTTATATATTAAAAATACATTGGGTGAGGCGGTGGAAGTTATCCAGTGATTTTTCAGCGCGCGAAAATTATTGTGAAGAACGGGTGGACTGCGCAACAAGGTTGATTGACGCTTGCTCCAAATACGGATACGCTTCCTCCAAAGTCAACTTGCTTTCAAACAGCGCCACTGCCAACTGCACACCCACAAAGCGAAAATGCCACGGCTCGTACATGTAACCAGTGACCGTTTCGTAATTTTTGGGATAGCGCAAAATGAAACCGTATTTGTGCGCATTGTTCGCCAACCACTTCCCCGCTTCAGTGTTTTCAAAACATTCTTCCAAACGGCAGGCTTGCGATGATGTGGCGAAATCCACCGCCAGCCCCAATTGATGTTCAGAAGTGCCGGCTTTGGCGCTTTGGCGATTGGCTTCCGTTTCGCCATAAGCATTCAAGATACTGGTGTAATATTTTTTTTGTAAATCATACGACCGAAAAGCGCTGGCAATCATTAGTTCAACGCCGCTCGCTTTCGCATCTTTCGCCATGTCTTCAATCGGCGTTTTCATAATTTCGCGTACCGTCATTTCGTCACCAGATTTTTGTTCCGGAAGCGTGGTGTGCACCAAATCATTTGGGCGATAAGCTTGGTTTTGCAAAGGCTGAGTTTTGTTGACCAGCGCCCAAATACCGTCTTCCGCAAAATATTCCAGACGAATGTCATAAATCGGATTGGCGTTTGGTAGTGAAATAGTAATCGGCTCGGGCTCTGTGGTGCTTGGAATATTTTCGGAAAGTTGATAATCATCGGGGGGCGGCACGGGGTTTTTGTGGCTTGTGAGCCAAAAAATAACAAAACTGCCCGTGATGGCAACCATAAAACAAATGAGCGCTAACATAACTTTTTTCTTCATACTTTCAATATAACACATTTTTTGTTAAAATTGCTCTTATGACAAAAAATAAATCACGCAGGTTCCGAAAAACCAAGTTGGCTTTGGCTTTAATTGGCGGGTTTGTGATTTGTTTTTTGGTTCTCAAAGTCGTCAACTGGAGATTGGATTTTGCATCTGAAGTTCAAATATCAGTGGTAAAACCAGATTTTTCTGGGCTGGAATTGTCGCAAGGCACTTTTGCGTTATTCGTTAATGGGAAAATGGTTCGCGAGCAATCCGGCGATGAAGTGCGCCCAACTGCGTCCACTGCCAAGATGATTTTGGCGCTGGCGGTGATGGAAAAGCGACCATTCAACCTTGGTGAAACTGGTGCGACTTTGGTGTTGGGGCGAGATGATTATGAGTTTTATCGTTATCATTTGAATAATGGCGGGAGCCGTACGCAAGTGGAAGTGGGCGAGATAATTAGTGAAAGGCAGGCGCTGGAGGCACTTTTAATTAAATCAAGCAATAATATGGCGGACACTTTGGCGGTGTGGGCGTTTGGAAGTATGGCGGAATACAGAAATTATGCGCACAAAATGTTGCTGAGTTTGGGGTTGAAAGACACGACAATTGGCGATGACGCATCGGGATTGTCGCCAACCACCACTTCCACGGCGCATGATTTGGCGGTTATCGGGCAAAAAGTTTTAGCGGACTTGGTGCTAGCGGATATTATTCAACAGCCGGAAATTGAATTGCCAATAGTGGGGAAAATCTCTAATTCAAATTATTTAATACAGCAGGACAAAAATATTGTTGGCATTAAAAGTGGCTTTACAGACGAGGCTGGGCGCACATTTGTGTTGGGAGCCAAAGACGAAAATGACACAATCGTGCTTTCGGTGCTGGGAATTGATAAAAAAGGTGACGCTGCGAGGGAGGCTTACAAATTATATCAACAGGCGATGGAATTGGCGGAGGATAAAACCATCGTACAAACGGGAGAAAAAATTGGCGTTTTGCGACCCAAATGGTTGGATTATGACGTTGATATTTACGTTGACGAAACCATCGTGGCGGACATTTGGCATGATGAGGCGGTGGCGTTTTCGTTGGAGTTAGATGACGATATTACTGAAAAAATTGGTCAAATCGGCAGACTGAGAATTGTGATCAATCAAGAAATCAAATACGTTCCGGTTTTTATCAAGACCAAAATTGAAAAGCCGTCCGCCCTATATCGCGCACTCAATTGAAATTGGGCAATGATCCGAGCCGGCCACGTTGGGATAAATTGCGGCAGATTTGATGCGGTTTTGCAGTGGAGCGGAAACCAAAAAATAATCAATCCGCCAACCAATGTTGCGGACTCTGGCGTTGGCGCGCCACGTCCACCAAGTGTATGCGCCAGTTTCATGCGGGTGCAAGTGACGGAAAGTGTCAACCATGCCGTGCTTGATGTAGTTTTCAAAGCCTTTG
>JAITKW010000055.1 GCA_031278275.1 Candidatus Nomurabacteria bacterium
TTCGAACCTATGACCTCGTCTACGTCAAAGACGCGCTCTAGCCAACTGAGCTAACCGCCCGTGACTCTAAGTTTATCACAATTGTTTGGCGCGGTCTAGTTTAGTAGCACAAATAGTAGTGTCGGGGCTTTAAGTTTATCACAATTGTTTGGCGCGGTCTAGTTGCGGATCGCGATTGGCGTTCAAATCGTCAACCGTCAAATCAACCACCTCGTCCGGTTCCAGCCCGCCCTCATTCAAGTTGACACCTTTCGGAGTGAACCATTTGGCGATAGTGATTTTCAACATTTCACCCTTGCCAATGTCCACCGTTTTTTGCACGCTGCCTTTGCCAAAAGTTTTAGTTCCAACCAAAGTTGCTTTACCATATTCTTTCAAGGCTCCCGCCACGATTTCCGAAGCGGAGGCTGTTCCGCCGTCCACCAACACCACCGTCTCAAAATCGGCTAACTTCGCTTTACCGGCACTTGATTTCAAACTACTGTCGCCCGTCCACCTGCCTTTTTCTTCCAAAACCACTTGGTTGTCCAGCCAATAACTGAGCACGTCTTGTGCAGCTGAAACATATCCGCCACCGTTGCCACGCAAATCCAAAATCACCTTTTTTGCGTCACGCTCTATAATGCTTTTGGCCGCCTCACCCATCAATTTGCCAGTGTCTTCGTCAAACCGCGAAATCCGAATAATCGCGATGTCGTTGTCGTATTCCACAACCAAGCTGAGATTGTTGATTTTTTCCCGCATCATCGTCAACGTCACTGCTTCTTCGCCCCGCAAAAACTTCACCGTGACATTTGCGCCAACAGCGCCACGCACTTTTTGCGCAATTTCGTCTGACGACTGATTTTCAACATTTTCCCCATCCACCTCCAAAAACACATCGCCCGCTCGCACGCCCGCTCGCATGGCTGGATTGTCTTGCAAGACCCGTAACACCACCACCCGCTCGTTCCTCAAGCCCAATTCCACGCCGATGCCAGCGCCCACATCGCCCGACAAATCTTTATTGAACTCCTCAGCCTCGCTACGGTTCATATAAATCGTATAATTGTCGCCCGCCGCCGCGACCAGCCCTCGCTTTGCCCCCTCAATTAACAATTCCTTATCAAGATGCCCATCAAAATTGTTATCCAAAACCTCATAAGTTTTTTGGACGCTTGAAAAATCCAAGTCATCGCTGACATACGCGCCCAGTTTCGGCGCAACTTCAGCCCAAATATTTTTGCCATTGATACCAACAAAGAAACCAAACAGTAGCATAATCGCTGCTACCAAAACCAAATTACCAAATGTTGTTTTTTTATTCAAAGGATTTTCCATATTGACTAATTATAGCACTAAATCTACCATTCTCCAAAATAAATATATCCATCATACGCCGAAGCATCAATCCACTGCTCAGAATAATCGCCCTTGCGCCAAGCGGTCGCGGCGTTTGACGCATTATATTGCGAAATATAAACCCGATTTCCGCTAACTGCCTCCACCCAAACCACATGCCCATACGTGCCTTTGAGCGACACCCCAACCGAGTTCACTTTGGGCGTTTTGCCAGTCGGAATGCCCGCATTTTTCGCATTATTCAACCATTTATTGGCGTTGCCCCGCCCGCCCCAATACGGCATATTTCCCCATTTGTTATCCACTCGCCAAGCCACATAACTGACGCATTCGCACTTATACATACCCCAATTATCCGCCAGACTGGCGTTATAATACGGATCCGGACACTTGCTGCTCCAAGGGTAACTGCCCTTATTCGGATCGCCTGGCACCGCAGAAGACGCATTGTTTAATTTGGCAAGTTCCGCCAAAATGGCTTGTTGCTCATCTTCCAACTGCTTTTTCTCAGCGGAAATCTCATTTTTCATATTTTGAAAAGCCGTTTCTTGCCCGCGCGTTTCATTCAAAATGCGCTGTTGCTCACGTTTTTTGTCATCTAAAACTTCTTTTTGCTCCTTTTGATTGGCGATAATCCGCACTTGTTCAGCCTTTTTGGTTTCCAGTTCAGCTTTCAAAGTTTTAATTTCATCAACAGTTGCTTTCAAATTATCGCTCACCACGCTCATCGCCATTTCTTTATCCACGTAGCTCGAAAGGTTTTTGCTGCTCGCCAATCGCTCAATCGGCGAGATTTGGGTGGCAAAATATTGGTCGGCGATGATAATGCCGAGCGCGTCCTTGTTGTCCTGTATCTTTTTTTCAGCGGCGGCAATTTCCTCCACTAATTGGTCGTGCTTTAATTGGTTCAAATCAATCATCGCCTGCAATTCATTTTGCTCCGCTTGCAATTTGGCAATTTCATTATTCAAATCTTTCGCCTTGCTGGCATAAGAATTGACTTGATCTTGGTACTCCGTGATTTTGCGCTCGGCTTCCGCGATCTTGTTATTTAGCTCCTTTTGTTCTTGTTGCAATTCTTCTTTTGTCTTCGCTGACACCAAAATTACGTCATTCACCGCAAACGGCGCAGCGACCACCAACGCCAAAACAGCAAAAATCACCATGCGCACACGCCATTTTTTGTTGATGTTTCGGCACTTTTTCATATCGTGATGTTAGCATAAGCGAAGATAATAGTCAAGGTGACATGCGGAAAGAGGTTTTGCAACAAAACCGCAAAAAGGTCATGAAAATAGGGCGCTTTTGGAGCGCCCTATTCCATATTCATCAGTAACTTAGCGTTATGCGTGAGTTTACCCAACCCACGCCGACATTGGCAAAATCTGCCAATTGCCTTAACGAGAGATACAATTCGCCGTCTGCGACTATCGCCGCAAAGTCTTGCCATTTTGCCTGCCCGCCGACCTGAGTTACCATTTTTTCAGTAGCGCGACCGACATTTTGTGCATAACCGGATTGTTTCATTTCCGTGCCGTTCGGGGTGATTGCATACCCCTTAGTCAGCATGAGTGACGCATTTGCATCGCTCCAGAAATAGTCCAACGGCCTCTGACTATCTTTCAAAAGATAACAGAAGTCCCGTGGCTTAACGTACGTTACGCCGTCCATCGTGTAGGTGTCTATCACCACCGTACTGGCGTTGGCTTCAATCGCCTTGTACTGGTACACTGCACCACTGGGGTGGCGTTGCGGACTTGACTGATATACCGGCACAGGTTGCGGTTGGGGCATGGGTATGGGTTGTGGCGAAGGCGTAGTAGAAGAAACAAACCCATCATATGCGTGAGAAATGGCGAAAACAAAGTCGGTTACATCGTAAAACCGTATCTTCGTTCCCTTTTTCGCTCTGCTCGCATCCCATGTGGGGTCGGCAACTATGACTCGGTAGGTGTTGCCGACCTTTATGCGGAACATGTTCCATTGGTGCTTGCCCCACGATGAAGTGTCATCGCCATAGGGTTGCCACGTGCTGGTATCGGTGTCTTTGGCGAGCCCAACGACCAACTTTGATTCTATCCCGACTTCCTGTGCTTGAATGTCAAGATATTCGCTAAACGCCTTACAAGTACCGCTTCCGTTTGTGTATAGCTTCCGCGCGGTATTGTTCTGCAAGCTGGTGTCATATGCATAACTTTTATTTAGCAAGTTATCATACAACGCCTCGAGCTTGGCTTCTTCGCCATAAATGCCCGAGGTCACTACTCGTGCCTCTTTTCGGATAGCCTCAGTGGCGTTGTCATACGGATATGAGGTTCCTCCCCATGACGATGAAGTTCTTTCCTGCTCCATCTTGGAACAGTACTCATCATACCCGCTTGGGGTGACGAGTTTTAATGTCTCGCCCGTGTCAATGAGGTAGATTGATGTCCAAACCTCATCGTTATTGGCGACATGGAAAGTGTACACCCCATCGGCAATGCCTTTTTGGATTTCAATATATGCGGTATTGCCCGAAATGGTTTTGGGGTACTCCGCACCGCCAAACACCATCCTGCATTTTTGGGGTGACGCTAGCCCGCTTACGCGAACTGTTCGCCCCGACACTGAAACATCAATCACGGGGTTATTTGACAGCCTGATTGAAGTCAGTTCTGCCGCCGATACTGGCGCTGGCACCGCCGACATAGCAATGACGAGCGCTAAGAGAATGGCACTCAGGACACTCAGATTTTTTTTCATAACAAAACCCTCCTTTAATCAAGTACGGAAAATATATAATCCGGCTATACCGGTTGGTAAGGTAATTATACTGATGAATATGTTAAGTATTTTGGCGACCGTCAAAAATCCGCAGTTTCCTGCCTGTTTTGTATTGTACATAAAAATACCAAAAAGTCAAGGTGAGCACCGCACCGTAACCACCGAACTTTATTTCGTTAGCAACCTCAAATATTTTCGCGTGGCAAGATATGAAGAAATGGTGCCGATAAAAATGCCAACGAGGAGCAGAGCCAAAAAGAACACTGGCCAATAACCTTGCGCCAAGTTATAAGTTGACTCAATTTCCACGCCGTAATCCACTAAATGTTCACGCAACACCGAAAGCATCCCAATCAAGATGATTCCAGCAAAAATCGCCGCCAAAATGCCATAAATAATCGCCTCCACAATGAACGGGCCACGAATAAAACCTTTGTCCGCACCAATCAATTTCATCATGTAAATCTCTTCGTGACGATTGAAAATCGCCATGCGAATGGTGTTGAAAATAATCAAAAAGGCAATCACCACAAAAATTGACCCCGC
>JAITKW010000071.1 GCA_031278275.1 Candidatus Nomurabacteria bacterium
CGCACCACTGATGATATTGTGAAAGAAGTTTTGGAGTTCGGCTTGGGCGCAAAATTGATTATCTTAGCACCGATTGTGCAGGAAAAAAAAGGCGAATTCATGCATATTCCGGAGCAATATATGGCGAAAGGTTTTGTGCGGGCGCGGATTGACGGCATTATTTATGCTTTAGATGAGTTTCCAGAACTAGCAAAGCAGAAAAAACATACAATTGAAATCGTAGTAGATAGATTTATTTTGAGCGATGAACTTTCTAGCCGTGTGTATCAATCAGTGGAGCAAGCTTTGGAAATTGGCAATGGGATTTTGGAAGTTTTGATAAATGACAACAATGAAGTTGTGAGTTTTTCCAAGCGCTATGCCTGCCCCGACCACCCAGAGGAAATGATACCGGAATTGGAGCCACGTCTGTTTTCGTTCAACGCTCCGCAAGGCGCTTGTCCAACTTGCACGGGGTTGGGTATTCGGTTGGAAGTGGATCCCAGCTTGGTTTTGAACCCCAATTTGACGATTGCAGAGGGCGCAATCCGACCGTATAACCGCATCAATCAGGATTCTTGGTGGCTGAAAAAGTTGATTGCGCTGGGCGCACGGCACGGTTTTTCGGTGCATACGCCAGTTGGAGAATTGGAGCCAGCACAAATTGAAAAGATTTTGTACGGGACGGATGATGAAAAATACAACATTGCGATTGGCAATCACCCGAAATGGGGCAACGGTAATAGTTATAGTTCAACTTATGAGGGCGTGATTCCGAATTTGGAGCGGAGGTGGCGGGAGTCGGACAGCGATTTTATTAAAAAGGATATTGAGCGGTTTATGCGTGAAAGAAAATGCACGACTTGCAACGGTCGGCGGTTGAAGCCGGCGGTGCTTGCCGTTACGGTGCATGGTATGAATATTATGGATATGTGCGACCTCAGCGTGCAACAAACTTTGGAAGTTTTGTCGTCAGATTTGAAACTCACGGAGAAAGAATCGTTTATTGCCACACCGATTATCAAGGAAATTCGCGAACGGGTGAGTTTTATGGATAACGTGGGGCTGGGATATTTGGAGCTGGGGCGTGCCGCAAACACTTTGAGCGGGGGCGAGGCGCAACGGATTCGGTTGGCGACACAGATTGGGTCGGGGCTGCAAGGCGTTTTATATGTGTTAGACGAACCGTCAATTGGATTACATCAACGCGATAATGATAAATTGATTGCGACTTTGAAACATTTACGTGATCTCAAAAATACGGTGCTAGTGGTAGAACATGATGAGGAAACTATCCGTTCGGCGGATTATTTGATTGATATTGGACCTCATGCGGGGAAAAGTGGCGGGGAAGTGGTTGCGCACGGCACGCCAGATGAAGTGGCGAAAAACCCGAAAAGTTTGACGGGGCAATATCTTTCTGGCGTGAAAAAAATTGACATACCGAAAAGTCGGCGAAAAGTTAACCCAGATAAGATTTTGAAAATTGTCGGCGCAGCGGAAAATAACTTGAAAAAAATTGACGTGGAGTTTCCGTTGGGGTTGATGAATGTAGTGACGGGCGTGTCGGGGTCGGGTAAGTCAACTTTAGTGAATGATATTTTGGCGAATGAACTTTTGAGCAGGCTGCACCGCGCGCAAACTGTGGCGGGCGCGCATGAGCGGATTGACGGAATTGATAAGTTAGACAAGGTGATTGTGATTGACCAAAGTCCGATTGGGCGAACGCCACGCTCCAATCCTGCGACTTATACTGGCATTTGGACAACGATTCGTGAGTTGTTCGCAGCGCAACCGGAAGCTAACATGCGCGGATATAAGCCTGGGCGATTTTCGTTCAATGTCAAGGGCGGGCGGTGCGAGAATTGTCAAGGCGAGGGTGTGATAAAAATTGAAATGCATTTTTTGCCAGATGTGTATGTGACGTGTGAGGAATGTCACGGACGGCGATACAATAAGGAAGCGCTGGAAGTGAAATATAAGGGCAAGACGATTGCGGACGTATTGGATATGACGGTGACTGAGGCGTTGGTGTTTTTTGATAATATCCCAGCGGTGCGAGGGCGGTTGCAAACTTTGGCGGATGCGGGGTTGGGATATATTCAACTGGGGCAACCGGCTACGACATTTTCCGGCGGTGAGGCACAGCGGATAAAATTGGCAACCGAGTTGTCGCGGCGGAACACGGGCAAAACGTTATATATTTTGGACGAACCGACCACGGGGCTACACGCAGATGATGTGCGGCGGCTTTTGGCGATTTTGCATAACTTGATGCGGGGCGGGAATACCATGATTATTATTGAGCATAATCTTGATGTGATAAAGTGCGCGGACTACATTATTGATATGGGTCCAGAGGGCGGCAACGGCGGGGGCGCAGTGGTGGCGCACGGTACGCCAGAGAATGTGGCGAACATTCCGGAGAGTTTTACAGGGCGATATTTGAAAAAAATATTTAAGCAGCTTAAATAATTTGATGAATTTCATCTGCCGTGAACTACGTGGACGAATTTCTATTGATACAAATCAGGACTCGCCAGATTCATTTATTGTGAGGAATCTCCGTAAAGCACAAAACTTAAAAATCTCCGAAAAAGTGCTTGACATTTTGGTTGGTTTAGCTTACAATCGGGGTGTAAGAGTTATAAAAATAAAAAGTAGAGTAAAGGAAGAGAGAAATGAGTATAAAAAGGAAGTTTTTGGGCATTTCGTTCCTGTCGGCAGTTATGCTATTAGTCGCAGGGACAATTGGGTTGTCTAACCCAAATACTAAAGCTGATCAAAGCAGCGTAACTGTTAAGGTGGAGGTGAAACACAACACCCCGTCTTATGAAATCGTTGACCCGTTGGGTTACGATTCGTTGAAAGATAGCAGGGGTCCGATGGTGATTAAGACCCAAACTTATCCGGTCGTGGTGGAACACGTTAATGTTTCAAGGTTGGAATATTATGACTGTTTTGGCGCTCAAGTTATTGCGAGTTGCCCGAGCGGTGTGACACCGTTTGCGACTGTGGATTACACGAATCCCACCGACATGACTGGTTCAACCGTCAGAAATGTGGACTTTGGGAATAATGTAGGTGAACATCGCATTTTTGTGAAAGCTTATCAAGCTGGTGTGTTGGTTGATTTGGGGCAAGCGGTAGATGTTTTGTATGATCCAAATGCTAGCCCGCAGTTTAAGGTTAAAGAAGTAAATGACACACCTTATCACGGCACTAAAGATCCAATAGAGGTTATATCCGAGGATGTTGATATTACGATAGTTTATGTAGATGTTCGTGAGGTTGAAGTGTGGGACGATGGCAAGAAAGTTGGGACTTGCACTACTAATCAAGTCAACGGCTTACTGCCCTGCCCTTTCAAAATTGTTGAGGGGCTCAATCCGGAGCATACCATCACGGTTAAAGCTATTGACAACAATGGCAACTACCTGCAAGATGAAGTTTTGATTATCAAGTTTGGTGACGACCTTGGTATTCCGGACACTGGTGGCTCAACTAATGAACCAAATACGGGATTATTCAAAATTGGCGACTTGACCATCGGTAAAGAAGATGTCTTCGTATCGGTTTCGGTGTTGGTTATCGCACTAGTTTCGTTCGGTCTATACATCGCTTGTCGCCGCAAAGACCAAAAACAACAGCGCTGATTTAATTCCCCGACTCTTCCGCCTCAGGTGTTTCCACCACCTGAGGTTTTTCTATCTCCCCAAGTTCTTCCAATTTCTTATCAATGTATGCTTTGATTTTGCTGACATCGTATCTGCCACTAACCGACCACTCGCTAGCAACGATTTGTTCGCCGTTTATCAAGAAAAACGGCGTGTAAGTCACTTCTTGTTTTGCCGCCATTTTCAAGTCAAAATCAATTTTCTTATTTATATCACTAGACGCATAATCCGACTTGAACTTGTCCTCGTCTGGTGTGATAATATCAATGGATTTGAAAATGTCCAAAAACATATCATAGCGGTTGTCTACGGTCGCCGAGCCCGACCAAACAGCTTGATTGGCGTACATCAAATCTAGCATTTCAAAATAAGCTCCTTGTTTGCCCGCAGCTTCAATTGCCGCTGCTGCTGCTTTGGAATGCGGGTGACCAGAGGTGATTGGATAATTACGGAAGACCAACCCAATTTTATCACCATAATAATCAGCAATTTCTTTCATTACGGGTTCAGCACTGGCACAACCAGCGCATTGCAAATCACCATATTCCACGATAATCAATTTTGCGTCCTTGTTCCCCCGCACATGGTCGGCGATGCCGCCGTTATCATCTCCCGCTTCAATCGGGCGATTTATATCATAAGACATATTTTCGTCTTCTTTTTTGCCATTTTGCGCAAACATTAAAATGCCCACGAAACCCAACAAAACCAACACAATAGCGATAATAGTCCCTTTATTCATAAAAACCTCCAAATATATTTATAATTTTACTCTCTGTCGTCCTTTTTGTAAACCAAAATATCCAAATATGCCGCAATAATGCCCGCAATAATGACGTACTGTATATTATGATTGATAATGTCAATTATGATTTTGGATAAATCGTCATATTTCACCCAAATTGTCAACGCTGGCGCCACCAGTGACACCAAAAGAATGGCAAAAATCGCAGCCTCCAAAACATGTATCCACCCGTGCGTTTTGGGGTGGGAACGAAAATAAAGCAAAAGCGGAAAACCAAAAACCAAAAGCAAATAGATG
>JAITKW010000024.1 GCA_031278275.1 Candidatus Nomurabacteria bacterium
AACTGATGATATTTGTTAAATGTTGTAAAAAAGTATTGATAGTGGGGAATAAAAAAGGTATGATAGTTATATGATTGGAGGTCACCGTGTTAGACGTTTTTATTACTTCTAGGGTTAGAAGAAAGATTGTGATTGTGTTCGCTAAGTTTCCGGGTTTCAAAACGCATGTGCGGGGGTTGTCCAAATTGATTAAGGAAGACGCGGGGAATATCCAAAGGGAGTTGCGGCGCTTGGAGAAGAATGGGTTTTTGACGGTTGAGAAAAAAGGTAATTCTAATATTTATTCTGCGAACAGGGATTTTTTGTTGTTTAAGGAAATCCAAAGTATGGTGATTAAGTCCGGTCAACAGTCGGCTAAACCCCCGTCTATTGGTCGCTCAAATAACTTGGTGCAGTGAGTTTAGTGATGGCAAAAAATCAGTTCAGTCCTTTGTTTTCTCAATTATTGCGAGCAAGGGGGCTAAAAACCCAAAAGGAAATTACGGATTTTTTGCACCCTGATTACGAGAAAGTGCATGACGAAAACTTATTGCCAGACATGAAAAAAGCGGTGGAGAGGATTAAAAAAGCAATTTTGTCGGGCGAAAAGATGATGATTTTTGGTGATTATGATGTAGATGGGGTGACGGCTACGGCGTTATTGTTGGACGCGCTTGGTGGTTTGGGTGCGAAAAACTTGTCGTATGATTTGCCGGAACGTATGAGTGATGGGTATGGTTTGCCGACAAGAGTGGTGGAGAAAATTAAGCGTGAGCGGATTGGGCTACTGATTACGGTGGATTGTGGCAGTTCTAATGCGGAGATTGTGCGGGAGCTGAAAGGGTTGGGGGTGGACGTGATTATTACGGATCATCATGACGTGACGGGCGAGTTGCCGGACGCTTTGGCAGTAATCAATCCGAAAAGAAAGGACAGTAAGTATCCATTTCAGAGTTTGTCGGGGGTGGGGGTGGCGTTTAAGTTGGTTTTGGCATTGCAAAGGCAGCTTGACGGGTTGCCTTGCGGTCAGGAAAAGTGGCTGTTGGATTTGGTGGCGTTGGGGACGATTTGCGATCAAATGGAATTGGTTGATGAAAATCGTACGTATGTTTTTTATGGCTTAAAGGTGCTTGGAAAAACCAGAAGAGCGGGGCTGAAAGCCTTGAAAGAAATAGTGGGCGTGACGGAAGTTTCTTCGTTTGCGGTGGGGTTTTTGTTGGGGCCGAGAATCAATGCGGCGGGGCGCATGAGTAGTCCGCGTTTGGCGCTTGAGCTGCTGATCGTGAAAAGTCGGAGTGAGGCGATGGGGCTGGCGAAAGAAGTTGATGAATTGAACACTTTGCGGCGCAAATTGCAAGATGAGGCGATGGAGCTGGTGGAAAAGCGACAAGCCAAAAGGTCGGAAAATGTGATTTTTATCCATCAACCCAATTGGCATGAAGGGGTGATTGGAATTATTGCGTCAAAAGTGGTGGAAAAATATCATAAGCCGGTGTTTGTGCTCACAGGAGAAGATGAGTTGAAGTGTTCGGCGCGTAGTTTTGGTGATTTTTCGGTGGCTGAAGCCATCAAAAATGCTAAAAAAATGTTGATAAAAGGTGGCGGTCACGCTGGGGCGGGCGGGTTGACCATCAAGAAAGAGCATTTTTCGGCATTGAAAAAAATGACTTGGGAGTTTCATCAATCGTTGGCGCTTGGCAACCAAGAAAAGTTTTTTGACGTTTATTCGGACATTGAAACTTCTGAGCTGGCACCTTTGAACGAGGCATTTTTGAAAGAATTGATGTTGCTGGCACCATTCGGAGAGGGCAATCCGGAGCCGGTGGTTTTGCTAAGGGGCGTGTTGGTGCTAGACAGTCGCAGTATGGGGGCGAAAAATCAACATTTGAGGTTAACGGTGCGGGGTAAAGATGGTGTGATTTTGAAATTGGTGGCTTTTTGTGCGCCAGAAGCTTGGTTTGTGCGAGAAAGTGAGACTATTTCGGCATGGGTGACGCTGGCGGAGAATAAATGGAACGGTGTGACGAGCGTTGAAGCGCGGATTTTGAGACTGCAAATTGACAATGAAGCAACTTAAACTTTCCGCAAGGGGGGGCAAATGACGGAGTTTGTGGTATAGTGGGGAAATGGGACTTTTGGAAAAGATTTGTAAATATGAGTTTGTGCCATATAATATTGTGCGGATTTCTGCGCTCAATTTATTGAATAATGTCAAGATATTTGAAGATTTGACGAAGTTGGAAGTGATGCCGGTGTTAAAAGCCAATGCTTATGGACACGGGATTAGAGAGATTGCGCAAATATTAAATCAAGCGAAGATGGTCAAGATGGTCGTGGTGGACGGGTATTTTGAGGCGAATAAGTTGCGCATGATTACTGAAAAGAAGATTTTGGTGATGAACCCCACCACTCTGCACAATATGCGGCTGACTAATCATCGCAAAATGTCATTTGTGGTGGCGGATTTGGACGATTTGGAAACTTTAGCGAAGACACGATTTCGTGTTAAGATACATTTGAAAATTAACACAGGCATGAATAGGTTGGGGTTTTTGGAAAAAGAAATGCCAAAAGTGTTGAAGATTTTGCTGGCTGCGCCACATCTGAAGCTGGAGGGAGTGATGACGCATTTGTATGATGCGGCTGCTCTTGATAACGCATCGTCCATTCAGCAACTGGAGATTTTTGATAGAGTGGTGGAGAAAGTGTTGGCTGCTGGGTTCAACCCGTCAATTATCCATGTGGCAGCCACGGCGGGCAGCGTGAAAGTGAAGAGCAAGTTTGCTACGGCGGTGCGGATTGGTATAGGCATTTATGGCATTAACCCTTTGAGTTTGAGTGATACGCAATTTGATAAATTGAAAGATTTGAAACCGGTGCTTAGTTTGGTTTCAACTATTATGCGGACGGTTGATTTGAAAAAAGGTGATAAAGTTGGGTATGAGGGGACGTTTGTGGCGAAACAGCCAATGCGGATTGGCGTGATACCGATGGGGTATTATGAGGCGATTCCGCGCGCCTTGTCAAATAGGCTGGGGTTTGTGGGGCGGATTTGCATGAACATGGCGATGATTGACATCAGTAAAACCAATTTCAAAAAAGGTGATGAGATTACGATTTTCAGTGATAAAAATGATGACGAGAACTCAATAACTTCTATTTGGCGTAAGTTTGGGTTATATCCACATGAGGTGTTGGTGGACATATCGGAGACGATACGGCGAGAAATTGACTTTGGGGGTTGATTTTAAGTGTTTGATTTTAGGATATTGCTTTAAGGGATTTTTGTCGCATAACCCACCCATTAGTTTCGCGAAAAGGAAAATATACAACAAGACCTTTGTTTAATAAAATAGTTGATAATTGTGTTGGAATCTGGTAGACTTGTTTTATATGGCAATACAAGTAACAAGAAAAGATCAGAGAGAGGCTAATGAAAATATCATTCGCCGATTTAACCGTAAGGTTTTGCAGAGTGGACTTTTGACTGATGTCAAAGCGACCATGAGATTCTCCAAACCCATCAGCAAACGAGATAGGCGCAGGAAAGCGATCGTGCGCGATGCGCGGAAATTGGAAAAGACCGAAAAGATTAAACTGGGACTCAGGTGATATGTCGTTAAAGGTGGAGCTGGGGGCTGGATTGAAACAAGCTTTGTTGGCTGGCGACAAGAATGCTGTGAATGCCTTGAGAGGGCTAAAGGCGGCGATTTTGGATCGTGAAGTGGCGTTGGGCGTGCGGGAAGACGGCTTGTCGGACGGTGAGATTGAAAAGATTATCGCAAAAGAAGTGAAAAAGCGCAAGGAAAGTGCGGAGATTTATCGCGAAAATGCACGCTTGGAATTGGCTGAAAATGAGGAAAGCGAAATTAAGGTTTTGGAAAAATATTTGCCGAAACAGCTGAGCGAAACGGAATTGAGTGCGGTGGTTGAGGAAGTAATTGTGGCATTTGGCACGGCTTCAATCAAGAATATGGGTGAAATTATTGGGTTGGTGAAAGCCAAAGTCGGCAGTTCGGCTGACGGGGCGCTGGTGGCAAAATTAGTAAAAGATAATTTGCGATGAAAATCATAGGTTTGTTTGGTCCAACGGGCAGTGGCAAGAGTTCGCAAGGGAAAATTATGGCGAGTTGGAGTGGGTGGGCGTGGGTTAGCACCGGTGAACTGTTGCGGAGAGAGGGCAATGATGAGATTTTGAAACAGCTGTTTACGAGCAAACTGATTGACGATATGTATGTCACGAAATTGCTGTTGGCGGAGCTTAAGAAGGTTGAGGCTGACGGAGTGAAAGTGGTGGTGATAGACGGGTACCCGAGAAACGCCAAGCAAGTGAGCATTATGACGGAAAATGGTTTGCAAGTAGATATGGCGTTAGATATTAAACTTTCATTTGATGAGGCATGGGCGAGGATAAAATTGCGGGGACG
>JAITKW010000007.1 GCA_031278275.1 Candidatus Nomurabacteria bacterium
ATTTATACGGATGCGAAAGATTTGATGAAGGTGCGCAAAAGTTTGGTTGAGGGTGGGTTTAGAGTGAAAAATGCTGAGTTGCAATACGTGCCGAACGTAGCGTTGTCAATTGAAGATGACGTTATGCGTGAAAAAATTATGAAACTTTTGGACGCGTTGGATGATTTGGACGATGTGTCAAATGTTTCGACTAATGCGGAGTTGTAATGACTCCTGAAAGAGGAGCTTCGGCAAATACCGAGTTGGGGTACAAGGGTGTTTTCCTAGAGCGACCGAACGAACATGCCAAAGAGATGCTTGACTTATTGACTAAGCCACCCGAAAAACCGTTGACTGATGACGAGAAAGAGGCGGCCTATCGGTTTGATAAAAATCTCTCAGCGACCGAACTACGTGAGGGGGTGACGATAAAGGATCTCATCAAAAATTCAAAAGAGGAAACAGTCATTGCGCCGATGATGTTTTCGAAGTCGTTTTTGGAGGGCAAGGTGCAAAGTGATGGAATTAATATTCCAAGTTTTGAGTCGCACGAAGATGTGGAATGGTGGGCGGCGGAAATGGCGTTAAGCCCAGAAGTTGACAAGATAGAACTCAGGGAGATTTTTGATGCCAGCGCAGAAGCTTATAAGGAAGAAGTAGCAAATTTGATTTTGACAAATACGGATGCTCCGGAGGAAATATTTAATAGTATGTCAGTTGTTTTGAAGCCGCAAGAAGCTATTGAAAGAATGCTGGATTTACTTAAAGCCAGAGACACTTTGAAAGAATTGAGAAAGATTCATACGGAAAAAACGGCGGACAATTTGGATGGCGCAAAACGAGCCTTAACGGACGTATATTTGAGCAAAATCAACGGATTGGTCGCGGAGCAAATGCCGATTTTGGAATATGTAGCGACGCAGGCGCTGATGGTTGGAGATGAAAAAACTTTCACGACCGCCATGGACGCCATGCCGACCATGCTTCAAAAACAAATTAAAAAAGGGAACCTGGAAAGAGTTTTTCGGAACTTGGATTTTTTACGCAATGGTGTCAGCGTTGGCGAAAGTGGAAAACCATCCAGCGTCTCAAATCGTGTCAAGCAACTTATAGCGGAAGATGATGTGGTTGATGACCTTAAGCCGCGCGAAGCAATGTTCTCTGAAGAACAAATCAAAAAACTTAAAACATTTATTATCCAACCAAACGAGGCAGTAGAATTAGTAGAAACTATTTTGGCTAAAGCCGGAAAATTGAGTAGCAAAAAACCTGATATTGATGCTCTTGAAAGAGCTGGTTGGGCGAGTGATGATTTGTGGCAAGTGATGGTAGATCCAACCAAAAATACTTATTCGGTTAAGGGTGAGCGAGGGCTTTTTCTTGTGGGTAATAAGCCGAGGGATTTGTTTTCTGTTTTAGCAGTTGGATTGGCGCACGAACTCACTCATGTGAACCAAGCCGATTCAGACCGAGTAGTGGGGGAAAGCTTGAGCATTATTGAACTTCAAGGTAAACGCACAGGGGGAATTCGAGAGGCTGGCGCTGATTTGAAACAAACAGATTTTGAAATGGGATTGTCAGGCAAGCCTAAGCCACGAGCTTTGACTTATGCTAAAGCTTTGAAAGCTTTTGAAAATGGTGGCGGCGTGGCCAATGCTAGCAAGGCTTTTTATGATGAAAAAATCAAAATATTACCCGACATAGACAAGCACAAGGCGGCTTTGGAAGCTGTGGACAGAGTAATGCGCCTTACACGCATGGGCGGTATTAATTCGCAGCCGATGGCATATGCTGAAGAAGTGATTTTGGCGGACGAAATCAAAGATTTGCCAGAAGAAACTAAGACTCGTGCGCTCACTATTACTGGGCTGGATTTTGTTGATCAAGTGCGATTACACAAGTACGGTTTGTTGCCTGATGTTAGCGATAATATCATAAACTGGCAACCATTGATTTTGGAAGTGGCTGACAATATGATTAATAAAGCAATAAATATGGGGAATAAATGAATTGTTTAATTTTACTCAGTGAAACTAGCTTATCGGGTGAGGTTTTGGCGAGCAGTTTAGACAAATTTTCCACAAAAAACACGTATGTCGCCAAGCGTTATGATGACTTGGTGGTGGTTATCAAAAACGGCGTTGTGCAAATTGATTTTTTGGAAAATAGCGACCGCCATTTGACGGATTTTGATTTGGTTTATTTGCGGGGGATTGAAAGTGCGCCTTTAAGACATGTTTTGGCGGTCTATTTGCGCGCGAAAGGAATTGCAATCGTGAATTCGGAATCGTTCAATTTTCAAACTATGACTAAGCTGGAACAAAACGTAGTGATGGCGTTGGCCACTTTGCCGGTTCCAGACAGTTTATACGTGAATAATAAGAAAAATTATCTGTCGGCAATCAAAAAGGCAGGGTTTGATTTCCCGTTGGTGGTTAAAGCGATTGACGGCAAAAATGGTAATTGTAATATTAAGGCTAATACGGCAGCCGATATAGGTAACTTGGATTTTGATAACGCCATTATTCAACCTTATTTGCCAAATGATTTTGACTACCGTGTGATTGTGGCGGGCGAAAAAGTTATTTTGGCTTACAAACGTATTAGGTCCTCGGAAAAGCGGCACGTAAACAATATTACGCAAGGTGGGCGCATGGAGCTTGTGGAGCTGCCAAAAGAATTAGGGTCTATAGCGATTGCCGCTGCAAGAGCGGTTGGGCGTGAGTTTGCTGGTTTGGATATTTTGACTAACAAGGAGACGGGCGAGAGTGTAGTGCTGGAAGTCAATTTTAATTTTGGCAAACCTTTTTTTAATAACGCAGAACAGTCAAGGATTTTTTACCAAAAAATCAACGATTATTTTCAGACGTTGGTTCACGGAGAAAGTGACCAAAAATGAAAACGATTGCTATTTGTTTGAAAAAACTTCCACCTTTGCAATATCTGCCAAACACAAACAAGGATGGTGCACAGTTTCGGTCGGCACGTTTTGAACTCATGCAACGCTTGGCGGATAACGGGTTTTATGTTTGCACTGTGGGAAAAGAAGATTATCTTGGCAATGGCAAATTTGCTAAACATCTTTTGCCAATAGATTTTTCTGAAACGAAATATCAAGAGCTTGGTGAAGTGGTGGCTGATGTTGTATATGATCGGGCGGAGGCATATTTGGATGATTTGCCGTATCTGAATGACCGCAAGATTGGCAAAGTTTTCAATAACAAAAAGTTAACTTTTGAGATGTTTGGCGATTTGCAGCCCAAGACTATTTTTGTGGAAGTTGGGTCAAAACAAAATATAGCCGATGTTGCCGGTGATGGTGGGAAAATCGTTGTCAAGCCATATGACAAAAGCGGCGGTGAGGGTATAATCATCGGTGAAGTCAGTGAGCTTATGGAAAAGTTGCCCGACCCGCCGTTTTTGGCACAAGAGTTTATTGAAACTTCTGGTGGTGTTGCGGGTATAGCCAAAGGTCGTCATGACGTGAGGGTGTTTTTGGCAGGCGGTAAGATTGTTGGTGGTTCTGTTAGACAGCCACTTAGTGGCGGCTATTTGAGCAATACTCATCAAGGGGGTAGTATGCAATTTTTAACAGAAAATGAATTGCCTAACCAAGCCAAGAAAATGGCATTAGAAGTTGACAGCAGGTTGGAGCGCCTGCCAAGATTTTATTCAGCGGATTTTTTCTTTTCCAGCGTGCGCAACCGATGGTTTTTAATAGAGCTAAACGGTAGTCCGGGTTTGGTGCCAAGTGATTTCGGCGAAGTTGGTCAAAACCTGCAACAAGTATTAACCATGGAAATACTAAAAGTTGCTAAGCAGTCATAACTTCAACTTCACTATTCACAAAATCTAAATCTTTTTGGAACTGCACACGGTCGGGATTATGCAAAATTATAATGGCTGCCATTTTATAACCGTCTGATGATTTGCCGATAAAAGCACCGTTTTGGGCTTTGATGCTTAAGTAATTTAACGATTTTAACTTGTGCAATTTTTCTTCATTTTTCACCCCAACAAAAATTCCGGCGGTTTTCGGGAACAGTTCCAAGACGGCGACGGGCTGGTTTTTGGTTGCAGTAATGTCCGGCTGCTCTCCCATAGCGACATTCAAAGCATTTTTTGTAATATCAATGCCGTTTGCCAAATAATGCATACGTTCGCGATAGCCACCGTTTCGTGCTCCAATTTCCACAATTTTCGGGCCATTTTTTGTCATGATAATTTCAATATGCGCCGGACTATTTTTCATGCCAAGTGCCTTCACTCCAAGCTCGGCGCAATGCAAAAATGAAGTTTGTTTTTCCGGAGACAATTTCGTTGGTAAAATCCGACTGTAATGAAAATTATCATCAAATCCAATGTCATATCCAGTTTGATAATCCACGATTTGAGGCAAAATGTGTGGGGTGCCGTTCTTGTCAATAAAAGCATCAACTGAATGCACAGAGCCCGCCAAAAATTCTTCAACAACCAATTTGGGTTTTCGTTCCGGCGCATATTTCGTGTAAGTTTCTTGGATAAGACGCTGGGCCTTTTGGTAATTTTTCATCAGTTCGTCCATGCTGTTCGACTTGGTCACCAATAAACTTTTTGCCAAATTTGCTGGCTTCAAAATCAATGGAAAAGTGTGGTTATTTGCAAAATCTTGCAAAGACTGTTTGTCGTTAACTTCCGCGAACTCCGGACTGATTTTTTCAGGCGTATCCATAAATAATGAGCGCATTAAATACTTGTCCGTGCAAGCTTCAGCGGACTTAATTGGCAAACCATACAATCCAAGTTGTTTTGCGATAATTGCTGTCGGCAGGACGTAATTCTCATAAACCGTGACTGCGGCCATGGGTTTTTGCTTCAAATGCTCAAGCGATTCAAGCATCTTATGGGTGTCAGAAAAATCAGTTACAATGCGATTTTTTATTTTTTTTTCAGGAAATTTGGTGGTTTTTTTATCACGTAAAACTATGAAATCATAACCATGTTCAAGTAAAAAATTGGCAAGTCCGGAAAAACTTTTGCCTACAATTAAAATAGTTCTCATATTGACTATGCTACATTATCATGATAATATAGTCAACGTTATGGCAACTAGGCGTGACTTTCACAAGGTTATTATCGGTAGAAGCGAAGAAATATCGTTTGTTGGGTGGGGCATACACGATATTCCAGCCAAAACTGATACGGGGGCTTACCGTTCATCTGTACATGCCCGCAATATTTTCATTGATGAGAATAGCCTCTTGCATTTTACGTTGTTGGGAGGGCATCCGATTTGCGGGAAGATGGCAAAAGAAATGACTTCGGAAAAGTACAAAGAAGTTTGGATTGCCAACTCTTTCGGACATGGCGAAAAAAGATACGAAGTGAAATTGCAAGCCAAGTTGGGTCCAAAAATCTTTTCGGCTTCATTCACATTATCGGATCGGTCAAAAAAAATCTATCCAATTTTGCTCGGACGTAAACTTTTGAATGAACGCTTTTTGGTTGACCCCGGCGAAAGCAGTTTGAATCGTATAGAGTTGAAACAAAAATACAACATTGCATTTCCTAATGATGAAGAAGAAGGACGGGAATGAAAATCGCAATTCTTAGTAATGGCAATGCCAATTATTCCACAAGGCGTTTGGTGGATGAAGCTGAACAACGTGGGCATTTTGTAGATGTCATCAAATATAAAAATTGCTACGCTTCGATTGATGCGCGCGATCCTTGGATTATGTATAAGGGCAAAAAAATGGAAGGTTTTGATGCGATTATCCCGCGCATTTCTAATAATATGACAAAATATGGCACAACCATCGTTCGCCAGTTTGAAATGCAGAATGTTTGGACATCTAGCGGGTCGTTGGCGATTACTAGGGCGCGCGATAAATTGCGTACCGCACAGATTTTGAATAAAAATAGCGTGACTATACCAAGAACCGTGATTAGCCGCAATACGGCGGATATTGACAGTTTGCTTGACGAGGTCGGCGTGCCAGTCATTATTAAATTGGCTTCCGGTACGCATGGCAACGGCGTAGTGTTGGCAGAAAGCCGTAAAACTGCCAAGTCGGCTTTGCAAGCATTTTATCTCACCAACGATGATGGCACAAATATTTTATTGCAAGAATATATTGCGGAATCGGCGGGGACTGATATTCGAGCTTTTGTGGTGGGGTCGCAAGTGGTGGCGAGCATGAAACGGCAAAGCTTGGATGATGATTTTCGCTCCAATCTTCACAAGGGCGGTGAGGGCACCAAGATTAAGCTGACGGACGAAGAGGAGAAAATGGTAATTAAAGCGTCCAAAGCAATGGGGCTGCACATTTCCGGCGTGGACTTTATGCGTAGTAGTCGCGGGCCGTTAGTTTTGGAGGTCAACGCCAGCCCGGGTTTTAGTATTGAAAAAGTCACGGGGCGTAATGTTGCTGAAAAAATCATTGAATATGTGGAGCGCAACGCCAAACGCGCTATCAAAAAAGACAAAGTTGGCATATAATGCAGTCCACATAACGTCTATTGACAGCAGAGTGTCATACGGGTAAAATTATCC
>JAITKW010000041.1 GCA_031278275.1 Candidatus Nomurabacteria bacterium
ATAATGTCCATATGCAGCAGCCCCAAAAAACCAATCCTCAGCCCAAACCCCAAAACCGGCGAGTTCTCCGGCTCAAATTGCAAAGCGCTATCCGAAAGACTCAACTTCTCCACCGCCTCCTTCAAATCCTGATACTCCGCATTGCTCACCGGAAAAAATCCGGCATAAACAAACGGCTTGACATCTTTATACCCAGGCAGCGGCTCAATAATTACATTCACATTTTTATTATATCATTTCTGCCGCCAAAAGGTGTCGCAGTATTTTTGGGTGTTATATAATTACCCATTTTCATAAAACATTGCACGCCAAACCAAAACCTGCTACACTAAGCTTATGGAAATCATTAAGGCTCTATATAGTAGTTTTGACGGTGTAACTTGGACTTGGCCGACCTTGGTGCCAGAATGGATTATTCCGGATGTGATTGTTTTGTTGCTGGGCGTTTTGACGATTGGTTTTATTATCAAGAAAGAAAAACGTCCTTTGCCGTTGCTGCTAGAAATATTTTGTTTTATTTTTCTTTACGCTGCGATTTATGAAAATCTGGCGACTATTGTCGGTTGGTATGGTTATGGGCAAGGTCTGACGATGATTTTTAATGTGCCTTTGTCGGTGCCGTTGATTGAGGCGCTGTTTGTGTATGCGGGGATTCGGTTTGCGCTGGCTATGAAGATACCGAAATGGACGATTCCTTTGTTGGTGGGTAGTTTTGGCGTTTTGGCGGATTTAACGCTTGATCCGTTGTCGCTGGCGCAAGTGCATGGTGGCATTGGTCGCTGGTCATGGTTTATTGGGGCGGGTGATGTTAATATTTTTGGTGCGCCGGTTTATAATTATGTTGGCTGGTTTTTGCTGTGCGGTTATGCTACGGCTTTTATCTTGCTTGGTCGGCTATGGCACGAAAAAAGTGGTTACAAAAAATCTATTGGCGTTTTGTATCCGCCGCTTACCATGTTGGCGGCTCTATTAGTAATGGTTTCGCCGCTATCTAGTTTTCTGCTTTGGCTGGCACCGGTTTTTAATAAGGGCGGTCCCAGCGAGTATCTTATGTTTGGGCTGGTTTTCGTCATTCTTGCCATCATTTTGTTAGTTTGGCGGGGTCGGATGCGCCACAAATTGTCTTGGCAAAACGATTACATTATTCCGGTGGTGTTTGGCATTTTTTATCTCACTAATATCATGTTTGATTTGGTCGCTTGGCGACTGGATATTTTGCTGTTTTCGTTGCCGTTTATTGCCGTGCATATGTTAATTATTTTTGGGGCTTTTTCGGCGAACAAGTCATCTTGACTTTGGGTTTTGGGATTTTTGATGGTGCGGATTTGTTGTTTTTGGGTTGAGATTACGGCTAATTTGAATCTACAGACGAGCAAGAAGATTTGGTAGTTTGTTCTTAGGATGTATGGCGATAAGACGATTGTGGCGATTTCACATGAGCTGGAGGATTTAGAGTAAGAGTACTTCGTTGCGCCGTTTCCTTGAAATTTAATTAGTTGCTAAACGGAACATCGGAATCGTCACTTAATTTCTTTTTTTGCTTTTTTCCCATACCTTCCTTACCCGATTCAGCGTCAAAGTGGACAAAAGAAAACCAATAACTGGCACAAAAGAACTAGCAATAATTTTGAAACCATCAGGCAAGTCTTGGCAGCCGCGAACACAAACCGCATCTGGTGGGCAACAAGAAATTTGAGCTTTATCAAGATAATTCAAAGTAAAATTATATGCAAAAATAACGAGAAAAGCCAAAACCACAACCATGACCCGTCGCACCCGACTGATTTCCCACGCCTTGTCACGTTCAACTCGGGCATTCTGAGCCTGAATTTTTTTAATTTCGTTCTCAATATCCATTGGTTCGGATTCTATGCTTCCTATATTCATTTCTTTATCCATCATTCCACCCCTCCTCAATAGACATTATATTATAATTGAAAGCATTATTCATCATCTTTTTGACAAAAAACTTAATTTCAATACACTTAGTAATATGTGGAAAGTGGGTTCTTGCTTGGAAGTGAGGGGGCTTTAAGCCACACGCTTAATAGATTTTTAGAGGTTGGCATTTCTTAAGCGTGCGGATTTGTTGTTTTTGGGTTTTTGAGAAACGGCGAGATTCTAGTATTTTTTGCAAGGCTTTGTTATGCGTCCAACTCGGCAAGGTCGGGCGCTCTAATTCCCGCAAAGTTTTTTCAAAATATTTGACAGCCGCTGTGGCATAAAACCACGCCAACGCCATTTTCACATAGTAATCATCGTGGGTCACTTTGCCAAGAGCTTGGAAAGTTTTATCAATTGACGGGTCGGCGATGAAATGCGTCATCAAAAAAACGATGCCAAAACGCACCGTAAATCCCGCTGGTGACTTCAAACACTTTGTTGAAAAATCCCACCACATCGGCTGATTGATTTTTCGGCGCATCGTCGCCACCGAGTCAATTTGCGCCCAATTATCCACCAATTTCAAATATTGTTCGGTTGGTTTAATACGCTCGGTGTCACTTAATTTGGCGTAGTTGATAATTAAACCCAGCAGTAGGACTTCTTCGTGGACGTTATGGTTGATGGACTTTGCAAAATCTGAAACATCGGCAAAAGCCATTTGGCGTGATAGGTTTTTCGCCAAATCATGCAAATCCGGCATGCGCACGCCGATGATTTTTTGCTTGGAATTGATGGTTCGTGAAGCGAACTTGGCAAATTGGTGGTTGCCCTCGGCTAACTTTTGCAATTTTTCACGCCAAGATGGGTTCATGTCTTAATTATACCACCAACTTATTTGGACTTATTAAAGGAAGATGAACAAAATAACCAAAGCAATAAGAATGGTGATAATACAGGTGGCATCAAAATTGATTCAGAAAACTCAGAGGGCGAGATTAGTGACACCTTCAGCAAAATCTATAACGGCCCATACGGCAAAAAAGTTAAAAATGCCAAAGAAAATGGGAGGGTTAATAAAAGATATAATAGCTCCGTTAAATACCTAAATAAATTATTAACTAATTTACAAAAGCACTTCCATTAAAGTTTTTGGTCAACACCGATTCACTACAGATATAAAAAAGCCCTTCAAAAAGAAGGGCTAAAATACAGAAAATAAACTTCCGTTGCTGTTGGTGGTGGGTGGAGAGGGATTTTATGATTGCGATGCCATGTGATGGATCAAATCAATCACGCGGCACGAATATGCCCATTCATTGTCATACCAAGCGAGGAGCTTGGTGAGCTTGCTAGACTGCAATTGCATGCCCGCCCCAGCATCAAATATTGCCGAGCGAGCATCATGGATAAAGTCAGAAGACACCACCGCATCTTCCGTGTAGCCGAGAATCCCACTCATTTCCTCTTGCGAGGCGCGGGCAACCTCTTCGCAGATTTGCTCGTATGTGGCGCTAGTTTTTAGTACCACATTGAAATCTATGCATGATACATTCAAAACTGGCACGCGCAGACTTGTGCCGTTTAATATTCCATCCAAAGACGGAATCACCTTGCCAATGGTCTTCGCCGCCCCAGTTGAACTGGGGATGATGTTGGACATTGCTGCTCGCCCAAGACGCCAATTCCCGCCACCACGGTTACCGTCTTGGACACTTTGGGATGCAGTAACCGCATGGACAGCGGTCACTATGCCACCGTCAATGCCCCATCCGTCATTCAGCACCTTAGCCAAAGGTGCCAATGCGTTCGTGGTGCATGATGCGTTTGACACAATGTCCATGGAATCATCGTACCTGTCCTCATTGACACCCATCACAAACGTGGGGGCATCGGGGCTAGGTGCTGTTATCACCACCTTTTTTGCCCCAGCGTCTAGGTGCGCCGAGGCATCTTTGATGGTTTTGAAGTTGCCCGTGGCATCGACCACGAAGTCAACTCCTAATTTTCCCCACGGGATAAGCCGTGGGTCGCGCTCGCTCGTCATGGAAATCTTTCGACCATCCACGACCAGCCCCTCTTCTGTCGCCTCAACTTGGTGACAAAACTCGGGATGCACCGTGTCGTGCCCCAATTGGTACTTCACGTACCCTGGGGTTTTTGTGGCATTTATCGCCACAACTTCTACGTCCGAGCGTCTGTAGCTCGCACGCATAACGAGCTGACCAATCCGACCAAACCCATTGATGCCTATTCTAACGGTCATGTAGAGAATATACCTCTTTTCTGTATTTAAAAGATCCACCCACCACAGCTATAATACAAAAACTTATCCCACCCGTCAACTAAGGCGTATTGGTTGTTATCCCAAAAAACCGCAGCGCCTTAAGGCGCAAAACCCAAAAAGACCAACAAATTAAAAGAACAATTCTCCATTAAAAGCAAGCTTCATTATTTACGTCTCTTAAATATAGCCCGGCGATAAATCGTACGGTACATAAACAAGGAAAAAACCACCGCCATTATTGTAGCAGTCACAACAACTAGCGGGATTTTCTGAGCCCACGCCACATCAATCCTCGCCCGCCCAGTATTTGGCACATTAACATCGCCATCGCTAGCATCACCATCTGTATTTGGTATATCCGGCTCAAAGCCGGCTGTCGCCATACAATCTGGCAGACCATCATTCTGAACCGCAGCCGGAATGGCACTTAAAATACCAAGCTTACCAACCCCAGTCGTCCAATTCGACAGTTCACCCGCAAAAACGCTGGAAAAGAAATTATCTGTAGCGAAATCTAGCCCGCTTACACTCACGCCGTCTTTGTCGCTTTCCACAAAATCATCACGCACCATTTCTCCAGCAGTCGGCGGATTTGACAAAATGACTTTTTCACCATTCCAGCCGTAATTATTAGACAGCGTTAATAAATTGAGGTTATTGACCCTGCCAAAAGTGCGTCCGGTCGTTTCCGGATTGTTGCTCGTAATTGGCGTAACATATTCCAAAATCGACACCGAACCCGTCAACGTCAGGCTTCCATCGCGAGGAATGTCAAGTGAAGAATTCGCTTGATTAGTAATCGAAATATCGCCAATAATCCCACCAGCTCGTCCGGTCGTTGACGACACGCTGCAAGTTTGATAGACATTATGCACGGTGATTTCGTTATCATCAGCTTTAGCCGAACCGATAATGCCACCCACCGTGTCAGCGGTCGCAATCACACTGCCCCTATGATAAGCATTGAGAATTGAACTGGTGAGCGGGGCGGTTTTACATAGCGCATTGGAATAATCTACGCCAGTGGTGC
>JAITKW010000059.1 GCA_031278275.1 Candidatus Nomurabacteria bacterium
TTTGCGAGCTCGTGAGCAGTTTTTGCGTTTGTTTTATGATGATGGTTTTTGGGACGCTGATGGGGTGGAAAAGTATTTTATGCATTTTGCGATTGCGGCGAGGAAAGGCAGGTAGATGAAAAAGGCGTTATTGATTCACGGTTGGACGAGGAAAGAGAGTTATTACAACCCCGAATATCCGACTCCCAGTAATTCGCATTGGTTTCCTTGGTTGAGCAAGCAATTGATGTTAAGGGATATTCATGCGGTGGCGATTGAAATGCCGAGGTCTTATTATCCGGAGTATGAAATTTGGAAAAATGAGTTGGAGCGGTTTGAGCTTGGTGAGGACACGATTTTGGTCGGGCATAGTTGTGGCGGTGGATTTTTGGTGCGGTATTTAAGCGAAAACAATGTTAAGGTCGGCAAGGTAGTTTTGGTGGCGCCGTGGTTGGGTTTGATTGAGCGTAAGCCTGACGATGGACAGTCGGAGATTTTTGACGAAACTTTTTTCCAATTTGAGATTGATAAAAACTTGGCTGAAAAAACTGGCGGTTTGTCCGTGATGGCATCTAGTGACGACATGGCTGAGGTAAAAAGCAGTATCAAAATCATCACGGATTCTGTAGCCGATGTGAAAATTACAACGCTTGAAAACCGAGGTCACTTTACTAATCGTGCTGGCGGCGAAATGGCATTTCCAGAACTTTTGGGGGAGATTTTGCGATGAGCCAGCCCAAACGGTCGGTCGAAACCTTAGGTCGGGTTGGTCAAAACATCGTGCATCGGCGGTCGGTTGAAACCTTAGGCATATCACAACATGGTGACGACAAGGAGAGTTTAGCAAGCCCTAGCCCAGTTCCAAAAAACGAAACCAACGACCAAGAAAGGGGACGAAAATGAGCTGGCGAATTCATGGAAAAATAATTTTATTATCGGAGGAGGAAAAATGATTATTTCGTTAAATTGGTTGAAAAAATACGTTGATTTGGACGGGATTTCAGATGAGAAATTGGCGGAAAAAATTGGCTCGCATTTGGTGGAAGTGGAAAGTTTCTATAAAACGACCGATAAATATCGCGGGATTTATGTGGTGAAAGTAATGCAAAGTCAACCGCTTGACGGGTCTGACCATTTGAGCGTATGCTTGGTGGATGACGCAGGAGTTATGAATAATCCGGACATCGAGCGTGACGAAAACGGGTTGGTGCAGGTGGTTTGTGGCGCGCCAAATGTACGCGAGGGAATGCTTGCGGCGTGGATTGCGCCGAACGCAACCGTGCCGGCGACTTTCGGCACCAAAGAACCGTTTGTGATTGGCACTAAGAAATTAAAAGGGGTTGAGAGCAACGGCATGTTGGCGGCGACAGACGAGCTGAATCTTGGCGCAGACCATGCAGGGATTTTGGAAATTGATGAAAACTTGGCTACAGCGGGCGAGTCGTTTGCGGAAGTTTTTGGACTAAACGACACTTTGTTTGACATTGAAAACAAATCTTTAACGCACCGTCCGGATTGTTTCGGCGTGATTGGTTTTGCGCGCGAAGTGGCGGGGATTTTCGGCAAAGAGTTCCAAACGCCGGAGTTTATGCTAAACGAGGGGCGAGTTCTTCCGCCGGAAGCTTCGGATTTGCGGTTGGAATTGGTGGTGGAAGATGAAGAATTATGCCCACGTTATCAAGCAACAATTTTGGAGATTAACAATAATTTTGGCGGGATTAGTCCTGCTACGCACATCAAGGAGTTTGGCGCGCCCATCGTGATGTCTGGCATGCGTTTGATTGATCCAATTGTGGATATTTCAAATTATTTGATGTTGCTGACTGGTCAACCATTGCATTGTTTTGATTATGACAAGTTGTTGAAAGTTGGTGGTCGTGCGGAAAATTATCCGGTTAAAATTGTGGTGCGCGCTGCCAAAAAAGGCGAAAAAATAAAATTGCTAGACGGCAGTGATTTGGTGCTTGACACTTCGGATATTGTAATTTGTTCCAACGAAAAACCCGTAGCGCTGGCGGGGGTGATGGGCGGTGAAAGTACGGCGATTGACGAAAATACCAAGCGC
The DNA here is from genome assembly GCA_031278275.1 of Candidatus Nomurabacteria bacterium. Taxonomy (GTDB): domain Bacteria; phylum Patescibacteriota; class Saccharimonadia; order Saccharimonadales; family Saccharimonadaceae; genus JAISOF01. Next base: position 2,045 of record JAITKW010000059.1, read on the forward strand.
ATTGTGGTAGAATCTGCAACGTTCAATTTATATAAGTTGCGCGATACCAGCATGCGACATGGCATTTTTTCCGAAGCCGTGACGCGGTTCACGAAGGGTCAGCCGATGGCTTTGACGGACAAAGTCTTGAAAGAAACCGTGAAAATCTTTACGGAAAACTACGGCTTCAAATTGATTTCGCCATTTTTTGATACTATGTCGGAGCGGATTGAGCATAACCCGATTGAGTTGACTGTGACGGAGGTTAATCGTCTGCTGGGGACTGATTATACAGCGGAGTTGATTAAAGAAACTTTGGCAAATGTCAACTTTTCAGTGGCAAATATGGGCGAGCGGATTATTGCTCGCACCCCTTATTGGCGGACTGACATTCATATCAAAGAAGATATTATTGAAGAAATTGGCAGGCAAAATGGTTTTGATGATATTGCGCCGACCCTGCCAATGCGGTTTTTTGAATCGCCGAATGCGGACAAATTATATGATTTGAAATCGGCAGTGCGGGCAAAGCTTGCGGCGTTTGGCGCAAATGAGATTTTGACTTATAGCTTTGTGAGCGAAAAACTTTTGAAAAAAACCAATTTGGATCCTAAAAACTCTTATCAAATTATTAACTCTATTAGTCCGGAGTTGCAATACGTTCGGCAATCGCTGACCCCCAATATTTTGGAAAAAGTTTTCTTGAATATTGATGATGGGTTTGATAATTTTGCGTTGTTTGAGATTAACAAAGTTTACCAAAAGTCGTATAACTTGGGTGGCGATGGTTTGCCAAATGAGCGCGATC
>JAITKW010000066.1 GCA_031278275.1 Candidatus Nomurabacteria bacterium
TAGTTTCGTTGGGGCGGCTAAGCAAAATATCCAAAATCGCCCCCTCAGTTTTGGTGATTTTGAGGTCATTTAGCAGAAGATTATCGGCGTTATATCTCAAATCGGCGAACTTGACCGACTGGGTTTTGAGCGGTTTGGATTTGCGCCGGCAAAGGGCGTTAATGCGGGCAATCAGTTCGGCGGTCTTGAACGGCTTGGCAAGATAATCGTCCGCGCCGTGCTCTAGCCCCGCAACTTTGTTTTCGGTTTCACCCAGCGCAGACAAGATGATAATTGGCGTGCTGAGCTGTTTTTTGCGTACGTGTTGCAAAATCACCAAACCGTCAATTTTGGGCAACATAATGTCTAATACTAAAACGTCAAAATTATCAGACAAGGCTTTATTCAACCCCTGTTCACCGTCAGTCGCAATTTCCACCGCCCAACTTTGTCTTTCCAGCATAAACTTCACAGCTTCCGCCAGATTTTGGTTGTCTTCTATCAACAGGACTCTCATGTTTTTAAGTATAGCAAACTATAGCTTAGAAATAGCTTAAAATCTTTCAATAAAGCGCCACCGGTGATGATGAAGTTGTGGGTTTTCATGGTAAAATGTGATAATGAAGTTTTTGATTGAAAAACAAGTTGGTTTAATGCGGACGGGGGTGATTAAAACGCCACATGGTGAAATAAAAACGCCGGCTTTTGTGGTGGCGGGGACGCGGGCGGCGGTAAAAGCGTTGACGGTGCCGGAAGTTTTGGCGCTTGGCGGACAGGCGATTTTGGCAAACACGTATCATTTAATGTTGCAACCTGGCGTGGATTTGATTGAAAAAGCCGGCGGGTTGGCGCAGTTTATGGGTTTTTCAGGAGCGACTTTCACGGATTCTGGCGGTTTCCAGATTATGTCTTTGCCAAAGGCGAAAGTTATGAAAGATGGCGTGATGTTTCGGTCGCATATTGACGGGCGAGAAATGTTGATGACACCGGAGATCAGTATGGACGCACAGCGTAAAATTGGGGCGGATTTGCACATGGCGTTTGATTTGCCGGTGGGGTATGATGGCGAGGCGGATTTTAGCAAAACCAAACAAGCTTTAAGTACCACGCACGCATGGGCTACGAAATGTTTGGAAGCTCATCAAGGTGAGAAATTCGCAAAACAAGCGTTGTATGGCGTGGTGCAAGGTGGAAAATTCACGGAACTCAGGAAAGAGAGCGCGGAGTTTTTTGATGCGCTACCCTTTTTCGGTTATGGGATTGGCAGTATTTACAATGCGAGGGAGGCGGCGGAACTGCTCGGAGCCATGAGCCAGATTTTATCGCCAGAGCGACCGCGTCATTTGCTTGGTATGGGGGCGGAGCCGTTGGATTTGTTTGTGGGCGTGGAAAATGGCATGGACACTTTTGATTGCGTGGCGCCGACTCGCCAAGCGCGAAATGGTGCGCTTTATACTTTTGACGGGCGAATAAATATTAAAAACGCTAAATATCGTGAGGATTTTTCGCCGATTGACGAAGCGTGTGATTGTTATTGTTGTAAAAATTACAACAAGGCTTATATGCGACATTTATTTCAAACTGGCGAACTGCTGGGTTTGACCCTGGCTAGTATTCACAATGAACATTTTGTGGTGCAACTTGTCAAAAAAATCCGTGCATCAATTGAAAATAATACATTTTTGATGTTAAAAAACTCGTTTTTGAAACGATATTATGGTAAAATTACTCCATGAGTAATAAGATTGAAGTTGACACCAAAACTTTTGTGAGGTTTTGGTTGGTTTTGGTTGGGTTAATTGCGGTCGGCATGTTCATCTATACGGCGCGAATGGGGTTGTTTATCGTGGGCGCATCCGCTTTTTTGGCAATCGCCTTGAACCCGTTAATTTCAGCCATTTCAAAACATTTGCCAGGCAAAAGCCGTTCGCTGGCGACACTGATTTCTTATGTATTGGTGATAAGCGTGCTTGGTGGCATTTTGGCACTGGTGGTGCCAATTATTATTTCGGAATCGGTGCGATTTGCGGAAAATATGCCGGAACTGATTGAAAAAAATGCGGATAGTTGGACGGCGGTGAATAATTTTATTGAGTCGCACAATTTGAACGGACTGAGAGATCAGGTTTTCTCAACTATCAGCGGAGTGGCGAATAATTTTACGAAAGAGTTGGTGCCCAATTTAATCAATAGCGCTTCGCAGATTGCGTCTGGGGTGACGGCTTTGATTTTAACATTAGTTTTGACGTTTTTGATATTGATTGAGGGGCCGGTGTTATACAACAGTTTTTGGGCGCGCTTCAAAAAGAACGAAAAAAGTCGCCGTTGGCGAATGGTTTTGCTGAGATTGAGTGGCGTGATAACGGGTTTCGTGAGCGGGCAATTAGTAGTGGCGCTGATTGATGCATTGGTGTCAACTACGGCGGTATTTATTCTGTGTTTAATTTTCGGCGTACCGACCGGACTTGCTTTACCGCTAGGATTGATAACTGGTACTTTGAGTTTAATACCTTTGTTTGGGGCGATTGTAGGGGGTGTGATAGCTGCCGCCCTGTTGGCTTTCAATGCGCCGATTGCTGGATTGGTGTTTATTATCTTCTTCGTCATCTATCAGCAAGTTGAAGCCAATATCATCGCACCGAAAGTGCAAAGCAAGCGCGCCAACCTTTCGCCGTTAATTATATTGGTTGCGGTGACGATTGGCATTTATTTGTTCGGGTTACTCGGCGCAATTTTGGCTGTACCGCTGGCTGGGTGTATTAAGGTCTTATTTGATGAGCATGTTTCTAATGGTGATATTGCCAAATCTGACCGTTAGCGGTGTCCAAAACATCAATCCCTTTTTTTAATAGTTGTTGGCGTAGTTTATCAGATTTTGCGAAATCCTTGTTGAGGCGAGCTATGGCGCGCTCCTTGAGTATGTTTTGCAAATAGGGGCTGATATTAGGGGTGGTTTCGCATAATTCCAGCCCAAAACAGTCGTCCAAAAACCCCAAAAAATCTTCAGTGGGAACAGCATCATCTCGGCTGATAATCCCATCAATGATGGACAAAGCTTTGGCGGAATTGAGGTTGTCATTGAGGGCTTTTAGAATCCCGAAATCATCGGACACAATCTCTTTTTTCTTGCCAGCAGTAGCTTGTTGATGACGCAAGCTCGCCCAATTTCGCCAATTTTTCAAACGTGTTTTGGCGGCCGCCAAACCCTCAAATAAAAAGTTTCTTTCCGAGGTGAAATGTCCCTGAATTACCCACATTTTGAAGTCAAGATGAGAAAAATCCCTTTCCGCAAGGTCTTTGAAAGTATAAATATTGCCCAAACTTTTACTGATTTTTTGCCCATCAATGGTGATGAAATTGCAGTGCAACCAATAATTCGCCAAACGTACGCCACTTATAGCCTCACTTTCAGCAATTTCGTTAGTGTGGTGAATGGGGATATGGTCAATCCCGCCGGTATGAATATCAATAGTGCCATCGCCAAACTCAGTTTTGATGATGGCGGCGCACTCAGTATGCCAACCTGGGTAGCCCATCGCTTCGGATTCCCATAAATCTTTTGGTGTTTGCCATTGCATGTCGTGTTTTTCGCCTTTTTTGATGATTTTCCAAAGGGCAAAATCGCTGACGTTACGTTTTTCTTGGTTGAACTCCACTCTGGCACCCGCTCTCAATTTTTCAAGATTGAGGTGAGCGAAATCCGCATAAGTCGGGAACTTGGAAGTGTCGTAATAAATCCCGTCCGAAGTTTCATAAGTGTACCCCCGCAATTTCAAGGCGCGGATCAAATCCAAATCTTCTTCTATGCAATCGGTGGCCTTGTAGATTTTGGTGGGGCTAATCAAGTTCAAGCGCGTGAAATTGGTGAGAAAATCATCGCCGAAAAACTCCGCCACTTCCCAAACGGACTTGCCGGAAAGCCGTGCGCCTTTTTCCATCTTGTCCTCGCCATCGTTTCTGTCTGACACGAGGTGCCCCACGTCCGTCAGATTCATCACACGGTTAACCACGAAACCATTTAGCCGCAAAGTGCGCACCAAAATATCCCAATAAATATAAGCCGTATAATTGCCAATATGCTGATAGCTGTAAACGGTCGGGCCACAAGTGTAGACTTTGACATTTTTGGGGTCAATCGGCGCAAACTTATCAATTTTTCCGGTCAAAGTGTTGTATAGTTTCATGTCAATATTTTATCATAAATAATGAAAAATCTAGCGACTTTGGTTCGCGCTTTTTGTGGTCATAATGCCAGCAATCTGCTGGTGGCGTTAACCAGCTCGGGTAAAAATTGCTCGTACGACTCATAGATTCTCAATCCGGCGGCATAAGAGTGTCCGCCACCACCAAAATAACTTGCTAATTGTTCCGCAACGGGGACGGTGGAGCGGATTTTGGCGGTCAATTTGCCGTCCGGATAAGTTTTGATGGCGACTGCGACATCTACGCCATCTACGAGGCGCAATTCTTCCAAAATCAAGACGTTGGGGTTGTATTCGTCCGAGAACTCGCGAATATCTTCCCATGGGATAAACACGGTTGCCAGTTTGCCGTCAAAATGATATTCTACACGCTTAATCAGGTCGGCTTTATAGCTCAAAATACGGGCGGATTTCTTCATCAAATCTCGGCGTTTTTCCTCAAACTCAGCGGGAATTACTCCCATATCAATTAGGTTGGCAATTTTACGATAAACATCGGAGGTGACGTTTTGGCTGGTCAGCCCCAAAGTGTCAGATTGAATTGCGCCGTATAAGCAACTGGCGGCTTCGGGGTTGGTGGTCAGTTTAAGTTCTGTTGCGATGTCATAAATCAATTCCCCAGTTGCGACTTTTGGCTCAATAAGTTGGTCAAAATCAAATTGCAAATCGGCGGCGGTTTCGTGATGGTCGATGGCAAAAACGGGTTTTTGGTAAAGAGCGTTTTTGATGGCGGGGTTTTGTAGTAATTTTGACAACAAAACTTCTGAAACGGTGTCAACGATGATGATGGCATCGCAAGCAAAATCAAACTCGTCAACCACCCTGCCCCACCCCGAAAAATAACGCAAATATTTCGGGATATTCACGGGGCAATAAAGTGAGATTTCGTTGCCGGCTGAACTCAAAACTTCTTCCAAAGCTAAGGCGGAGCCCAACGAATCGCCATCTGGGTTTTCGGCTTGAACTACGCAAATATGGTGGTTTTGGGCGATAAATGTCGCAAAGTTGGCGTATTTATTCATAATTTGTCCTCCCGTTTAGAGCGTGGGTTAAGGTGATTTGATCGGTGTATTCCAAATCCACACCAATCGGAATGCCACGCGCCAGGCGGCTAACTTTCACGGCTTGGTTCCCTTTCCTAATGGCTTTTTGCAGGAAAATGGCGGTTGATTCTCCTTCTACGCTGGCATTGGTCGCAATGATAATTTCATGGACAACGTCATCAACCACACGTTTTAGCAACTCTTTGATGTGCAAATCTTTTGGTTCCACACCGTCAATAGGAGATAAAACGCCACCCAAAACGTGATAAGTGCCTTGAAAGCTGTGGGTTTTTTCAATGGCGATGATGTCCAAAGGCTCTTCCACGACCAAAACCACGCTTTTGTCGCGTGTGGGGTCAGTATAAAGCGATGACAAAGTTTCGTCAGAAGAGATTAAGGCGAAAGTCTTGGGGCAAGTTTTAATTCCAGCGTGCAAGGAATCCAAGGATTTGGCGAGAGTTTTCGCCACTTTGGGGTCGGATTTCAAGAGGAAATAAGCATAACGTTCGGCGGTTCTGGAACCAACGCCAGGCAACCGACCAATAGCATTAACCACATTTTCTAACGCTTGTGGTAACATTTACAAACCAAGATTTCCCAGCCCACCCATCAGTGGCTTCATTTTGTCGCTAGCAATTTCTTGCGCTTTAGCATAACCATCACGCAAAGCATTTTCCAGCCAACGCTCCAACTCCTCAATGTCATCAAGATCTATTTTTTCCGGATCGAGATTGATCTTTTTGATTTTTAGCTCTCCCGTAATTTGTACCACGACCGCACCATCGCCCGCTTCCACCTCCACAATCTCCTTGCCCAGCTCTTTTTGAGCTTTCCTCAATTGATTTATCATTTTAATCTGATCGAACGCCATATTTCTCCTTTTCTTACTTATCTTATATTAAATTATTTTTCAAATATATACAACCGGTCGGAATTATCGTAGCGATCGCTGGTGACAATTCGCCGGAGTGAAAGGTCGCCATCCAATTGTGCGGTGTTGTTGCGAAAAACAAGCACTTGGCTCTCAATACGATCGGGCATTTTGTCCACCACGCTAATCTGCATTTTATCTTCCAAGATGTGATAAAAATCTAATCTCAAGGAGTCATCGGTGATTAGCAGCACGTCACTTTTGTTGATATTTTGGCGAACAAGGGTTAAGTCGTTGTCGTAAAACATATTGACTTCCTTTAAGCTGCGGTAGCCAAAAAAGTGGTACATGACAGATGAACAAGCGAGGAAAAAGGTGAAAACGATGATGGGGAGCATGCTGATGAACTTGGCATAAGAGTTGTTGGGAAAAACCATGTTCCAGTGATTGACTAAAAACTGCACGCCATCTGCTACTAAGATGGCGATGGGGATCAAGATGATGACGAACAAGTCGGGGGCGACAAGCAAAACTGCAACGGAAAACAACAAAAAAGACAGCAGGATGTAATTGCGGGAGGTGTGATGGTCTTTGAACGCCAAGACTAAGCTGGCGCAAGCGATAAGGGTGGTGGGAAGAGAGATGATAGGCACCAAAACTGGCAGGTTTTCGGTGCTTTTGAAAGCGAATAATGCGAGCGCGGTTTTGAGGTTTTCGGCAAAATTAACGTCACCAAAAACCGCAATGTGGTTAAAAGCGGTGGCTGGTGCGATCAAAAAAGAGGCGATAATCGGGGAGATGACCAAGCCGAATAATATGAAAGACAAGATTAGCTGTGGTTTGGGCAGGGTTTTGATACTGAATCGGAGGTGGGGGTGGGAAAAAGAAACGATGATGATAATGATAATCAGACAAAACATGTAAGGCATGTATAACATTAGTCCAAAAGTGGTGGCTAACATGGCGGAGATGAGGGGGCTGGGCGTTTCGTTTAAGATTTTAGAGCCGAGCCAAAGAGTTAATGACAGAAATAACAGATAAGAGATGACGGGCGTGCCAGTGGTTGCGGCGAATAAAAATCCGGTCGTGCTGATGGTGAGGATTGACGCAATTACTGCTACAGAGGTGGTGAACCAACGGTTGAGTAGTAAGACTGCCAAAAAGCCGGAGAGAATGCCCAAGATGATGGACGGTAATTTGATGGCGAAAAAAGTTAGTCCGAAGAGGTGGATAGAGAGTTTTTGCAAGAATAAATAAGGAGCGTTTACGAAATCTCCGGAAAATAATGCTTGGAGATTGAGGTTGTGGCTACTGGTGGCGCTCGCCATTTCCGCTTCGCTGATGCCAATATTCGTGACAATTGGCATGAAAATGATGATGATTGCAAAAACCAGCCCCATGAGGGCGAAAGATATAATGAACCGCCACCTATACAAAAGGCTTTTTTTGAAACTTGCCCACAGGGTGCTTTTAGCCATATAGACTATTGTATCACTAATCCTTTTTTTTGTCCAAAGACATAAAACGCAGTCTTTCGGGGTGGAAATATAATTCAATCTTGCCCGTGGGGCCGTTGCGGTGCTTGGCGATGATGAGGTCGGTGATGTGTTGCCGTTCAGTTTCGGGGTTATAATAATCCTCGCGATAAATAAACATCACGATGTCCGCGTCTTGTTCGATTGAACCGGATTCCCGAAGGTCGGCGAGTTGCGGGATTTGGGGTGAGCGCGCCTCTACGCTACGTGATAATTGCGACAGGGCGACCACCGGCAAGTCCAATTCTTTTGCCATCAACTTCAAGCCTCTTGAGATCTCGCTAAGTTCTTGCACGCGATTGCCGTTGGCATTATTTGTGCCATACATTAACTGCAAATAGTCAATTACAATCATGCCAATATCATGGTCATGCACGGCGCGGCGGGCCTTGGTGCGCATTTGGAGAATATTCATGCCTGGCGTGTCGTCAATCCAAACCGGCGCTTCGCTCATTTCGCTCATCGCATCAGATATTTTCATGAAATCCTCGTCCCGCAAATTGCCGGTGCGAATATTCCAACTGTCAACGTTAGAAGCGTCCGCCAACATACGGTCAATGATCTGTTCTTTGCTCATCTCTAAAGAAAACATCAAAACGCCTTTTTTATTGATATTGGCGACATTGTACATCAGGTTGGTCACTAAGGTGGTTTTGCCCATGGCGGGACGTGCACCCACGATAATCAAATCAGATTTTTGCAGCCCAGCGGTTTTATTGTCCAAATCGCGAAAACCAGTTTTAAGACCGCGCAAAGTGCCTTTATTATTATGCAACTCCTCCAACCGATCAAAAGTTTCTTCCAGAATATCGCTCAAGGAAATAAGGTCGGATTTGGAGTTTTTTTCGGAAATTTTGTAAAGTTCGGCTTCCGCCTTACCTAATAAATCATCAATTTCGGCGTTTTCGTCATAACTCAATTGGTTGATACTGGCACTAGCGTCAATTAGTCGCCGCCGGATAGCGCATTTTTTCACAATATCGGCGTAAGCGGTGGCGTGGGCGGCGGTGGGGACGTATTCCATCAAATCCGAAAGATAAGAAGCACCATTGGCGAGGGCAAGTTGTTTTTTGGCGCGTAAATCGTTGGTGACAGTCAACAGGTCAACGGGTTTGTGCCGTTCATAAAGGGCGACCATGGAGGCGAAAATGGTTTCGTGGGCTTTTTCGTAAAAGTCAGCGGCGGTCAAGATTTCCGTCACATCAGGCAATGAGTTCTCAGATATTAAAAGTGCGCCAAGCAAGCTTTTCTCTGCCTCAAGGTTTTGTGGCCGCATCTTAAGATTGGATTTATTGCTCATTTATTTCTACCTCCTCGCCTCCACCCATAATATTGACAATTTTTGACATAGCTTGGCTTTTAGATGGGACACGCCCAGCCTCAACTACAATAGTATAATCTCCATTTGCCGCTTCTGCAATAAGACTTTTGTATCCCAATTTATCAATTTTCTTTTTCGCAAAGGCGGTGGGGGCGAAAATCCTGATTGAGGAGCCGGAAATATCAAACTCCAATTTTTCCAACAAAGCGTATAACGGAATACTTTTTTGGCGAACGAAACTCAAAATGGTATCTTTGTGGACTTTTCTTGTTGGCGTGGGAGGTTTTGCCGTGGGTGCGGCTTCTGCTGTGGTGGAAGAAACTGGCGTGGGCGGTTTTTTCGTCTGGCGCGGTGGCGTGTCAGTGGTGGCGGGTGGTTGAGCGATGGTTTTTGGGGCGGGTGTGGCATCAAAATTATCCCCAAAGTCGGATAAAACCGTCATAAGTTTCACTTTGGCGCTTGGGGAATCTAGCACCGAGATCAGTTTTTCCGCCAAATCGAGTCGGACGCGGTTGGGATTTTCAATAAGATATTCCAACAAACGTTCGGCTAGCAGTTTTGGATCGTGGCAATCTATAAAAGCGGTGCGCAAGGTGTCAAGTACCTTGAAATCTTTTCGTTCATAATCTTCAACCAAATTGCCGATAAGTTCACTCTGGGCGATGCCCAACAATTGCTCAAGGTCGGCACGGTCAATGAGTTGGTCGCCACTTTTAACGGTTGCGACTTGGTCTAAAATGCCAATGCTGTCACGAAAGCTCCCCCCTCCGGCTTCCGCAATAATCTCCAGAGCAGCTGGGCTGATGTTGATGTTTTCCTTACTGGCGATTTTTTGTAAATGCTGCACTACCGTTGATTTGGCGGCCGGTCTGAAATTGAACCGCTGGCTACGACTCAAAATGGTCGCTGGTATTTTGTGAAACTCAGTGGTCGCCATGATAAACACAACATGCGCGGGTGGCTCTTCCAAGGTTTTGAGCAAAGCGTTGAACGCAGATTTTGACAGCATATGCACTTCATCAATGATGTATATCTTGTATTCACCGCGCGTGGGGGCGATGGGGGCATTGTCAATCAAGTTACGGATATTATCCACACCGGTGTTTGAGGCGGCATCAATTTCAATAATGTCCGTATATTGGTCTTCAATTTCATACGGAAAATTATTGATTTCGTGCGCCAAAATCCGCGCAATGCTAGTTTTGCCAACTCCTCGCGGGCCTGTGAACAAATAAGCGTGGTTGATTTTTTTTGACTTCAAGGCATTTTGCAAAATCTCAACAATATGCTCCTGTCCGACAATTTCAGACAATTTAGTGCTACGATATTTTCGGTACAACGCTTTTTTCATACTACTAATTATTGTATCGGCTTTATGCCGAAAAATTGTTGTGTTTTTTACAACAACCTATAAAGCGGTTTCCACAGCCGCCCAAGTAGCTTCCTCTTTATGCTCGGGGACGATGATTGCCACTTGGTCGCCCTCTTTGATTTTGAAATAAGTGACGCTGGCGAGCAAAATCTTGTATTCCTTGCCGCTGGCCTCCACGAAATAAGCTCCGTCATGATTGACTAAGGTGCCAATCAATTGTTTGCGTGGCGTTTTGTCAATCTGTTTGTAAATGAAACTGCCGTCTTCATCAATGGTTAACTTCAGTAAATCCCCCTCCACTAATTTGGATTTTGAAGCATAATTGGCGGGTACGGGGTAACTTTTGCCCTCTGGGCCTAACATAATTTGACCGTCAAAAACCCCTTCAATTACTTTTCCGCTAACTGGATCGCCCTTGGCGCTAGTGCGGGAAACGGCTTTTCCGTCATCTCCGAGCAAGCTACCCAATAATTCTTTTGCAGCGGCAACGTTAGTTTCTGCCTCCTGTAAAAGACCTTTTAATCGTTTAATTTGTTTATCTGGTACCTCAGACATGTCTCGCTCCTGTCTGTTTTCAATAATAATACTTATAATATATATCGTTAGGTGGGTGAAAGTCAACTTTTTTTGTGGAAAACTTTGAAAAAAACGCAAAATGTCGTGAATTACTTATGTTTTTTATGGATATTAACGTATTGCAAATTGCCATCGTTGTCGTAACTAATATCCAACTTGCCACTTTTGGCGTATTTTTTAATCGTTTTTAACGTGCGATTGTCAGATTTGTCAAAATCATCGCGACTAATATGCTGATTTTTGTTGACAGTGAAACTAACGTCATAAATATCCGTTTGGCGTAAAATCCCATCGTCTTGATAATTGTCTAACTTGAATAAATCCTTGACCTTGATAGCCCCAGCGGTCAATTTTTCCAAGATCAAGCGACTTTTTTTTGGGTTTTTGAATATGGTTTGCTTTTGTTTGGCGGAAATATCAACCAGTCCCAGCTCCTTGATACGCTCCAGATTAGATATAATCCCCTTGTGGGTATGCATTTTATACGTAATAGGTTTTCCGGTCTTGTCTTCTGAGGGAAGATTTAATCCCAAGTTCAAGATTTCAGTCGTGATGGCCACAGGCTGCAATTCGCGGGGTAAACTGCGTGTAGCGCTGATTGATTCAAACAGCCCTTGTTCCAAAGTATGGCTCCCGTAACGCACCCGCGTGTGAGTGTTATGCGGGCGGTAACTTATGGTATTTGACAGTAATTTATACGTTCCAGCCATGAGAATTGGTATCGCTGCCACCGAGCCGACTGTCGCACCAATCTCTGCAGCTCCAATCATCGCACCGCCCAGCCCTAGCCCAACCAATGGCACGGCGCTCGCCACCATCACACCGCCAGCCTTAATAGTGTCCGCCAAATGCGTTTTTGCCAAACGCTGCCTTTTGGCGGTGTCGGTGTTTACTAAAGTTTCTGGAGCTGGCGTAACTTCAATTGATGTTGCATTTTGAGCTTCGTTCTCATAATTTTGTGATAAAATATTCCTCAATTGCTCCAACCGCTGGGCTTTTTGGGACTTGGCCTCTTTGGTTTCTTGCGCACTTTCCGTTTCCAAAGGAGTACTCAGTTCATGATTTGGTTGCGGTATGTGATAGGTTTCCAAATCTGGTGCTTGGCGCATACGTTCTGACATAACTTTATTGTAACCTAATTTTTCCACAGATAAAACAGATTTGGGAAATAAATCGTTGTATTTTTGTCCAAACCTTTTTATATTAAATACCAAAAAACCACTCAAAACTTGAGTGGCTTTTGGTACAATTTGGCTAACTTTGGTTATTATTGGAGCTCGACAGTTGCGCCGGCTTCTTCTAAGGCTTTTTTCATGGTTTCGGCCTCGTCTTTAGCAACTTTTTCTTTGACAGTTGCGGGAGCGCCGTCCACAATGGCTTTGGCTTCGCCAAGCCCCAAGCCTGTGGCTTCTTTGACCGCTTTGATTACGGCGATTTTTTGGGCACCCGCCTCTTTCAAAATCACGTTATATTCGCTCTTGGTTTCTTCTTGGGCTGCTGCGCCGTCTTCGCCACCAGCCACCGCCCCCGCTACGGCTACTGTGGCAGCCGCTGGCTCAATGCCATATTCATCTTTTAACACGTTTTTCAATTCGTTGACTTCCAAAACCGTCAACTTGGTTAGCTCTTCAGCTAATTTTTTTATATCAGCCATCTTAAAATTGGAAACTTTTTCAAAAAAAGTTCCGCTCCTTTCTTGTTTTTATGCCCTTTTTGACAAAGGGCGGTCTTATAATTATAATAGTTGCTTTTATGCGGTTGCTTTAGCTTCAACTCCGTCAAGCAAAGCGTGCAAATTGCCAGACAAGGCGTTTACCGTGTCGTTGACTGGTGAAAGTAGCATGGCTACGGTTTCAGCAATCAACTGTTGCTTGCTCGGGAGTTTGGCGAGAGCTAGCACGTTTTCTTGGGTCATGGTTTTGCCGTCACTGGCAAACCCGCCCTGAATCTGCAAAGCGGCATGGGTTTTGGCGAACTTATCCAAAACTCCAGCCGGTGTCACTTCGTCACTATCGCTCAAAGCGTACAGCAGTTGACCAGTCAATCCGGTCGTATCTGTATCTTTGTAAACTCCGATTTCATTCATCGCCACTTTCAATAAGCGGTTCTTGACAATCCGAATCTTGACACCGTTCTCGCGGGCATTTTTGCGTAGCTCTTCCATATCTGCCACCGACAGCCCATCATATTTGGCATAAACCGTCATTTTGGCATTTTCCAGCAAAGCTTTCATATCAGCAACTAAAGCTTGTTTTTTCTCGCGACTAATCGCCATTTTTTCTCCTTTAGTTTACTATTTCGTCAGCCAAATTGTTAAGGTTTGGTTACCAAAATAAGACATTTTCCTGCGTAGCAAATTAAGTCAATTCTTGACAGCTACGGTCTTCGGTAACTGTCCATATAATAACACAGCAAAAAATAAAATGCAATATAAAAGAATGGGTAACAAGACTATAAGCAGACATCGGCACTGTCATTCTCAAAAAAGCTAAAGTTTGCCTAAAAGGTTTGAAAAATATAATAAATTGCTAATTATAAACATTTTCCACTTTTACGCTTGGACCCATTGTGGTGGAAATGCTGACGGATTTGATAAAGACGCTTTTGATGGATGCGGGTTTTTGGTTTTTTAAGCTGTTCATGAAAGACTCGGCATTTTCCAGCAACTTGTCCGTTCCGAAGCTGACTTTGCCCACAACGGTGTGGATAATTGACTGTTTATCCACGCGATATTCAATTTTCCCAGCTTTGGCTTCCGTAACGGCTTTTTTAATGTCGGCTGTTACCGTTCCGGCTTTTGGATTGGGCATTAAGCCTTTCGGGCCAAGTAGCCGCGCGTATTTGCCGAGTTTTGGCATATAGGCGGGTGTGGAAATCAAAACATCAAAGTCCAAGTTTTCCTTGTTTAGCATCTGCAACAACTCCTCATCTCCGGCGAAATCGGCACCCGCCGCTTTGGCGAGTTTTGCTTGATCGTCTGGTGCGAACACCGCTACTTTGACAGTTTTGCCAGTGCCGTTTGGCAAAGAAACGGTTGAGCGAATGTTTTGGTCGGCTTGTCTTGGGTCAACGTTCAGGCGAACGTGGATTTCCACGGTAGAGTCAAACTTGGTGGTGGCGGTTTTAATTACCAAGTCCAAAGCGTTTTTCAAATCATAAGTTTTGGTTTTGTCCACCAATTTGGCGACCGCCTGATATTTTTTCCCACGCCGCTCAACTAGCGGTCTGGCAACGGGTTTCTGACCTTTCTTAACTTCCTCTTCCGCCAATTGCTTATTGATTTTGGCTTTTTCTTTACGCTGAGCCTCAGCCTTTTCTTCCTCAATGACTTTTTTGCTTCTTTTGCCAGCTTTAGCAAAGTTTTTTTCGGTTGATGTTGTGGTTTCGGTGTCATCAGCAGTCGCTTTTTTGGCGGGAGTTTCTTCTTTAGCGACCTTTTCTCTGGTTTTTGTTTCTTCCTTAGCGACTTTTTCTCTGGTTTCGGTTTTTTTCTGAACGGCTTTTTCTTTGGTTTTAGTTTCTTTAGCGGGTACCGAATCCTTAGCGCCCGTGGCGGCGACTGGGGTTTTGGCGACCTCATCTTTCGTGTTAGTGGTTGTGGCTTTTTTTGCCATTTCTATCCTTTCTGTGGTAATAGCGCGACTTTCGCTCCCAACATTGATTATTTTCACCAAGTTTATCCCAAAAAGCATGTTTTGTCAAATGGATCTTGTTACATAACCCCCCATTCACGGGTACAAAATTGTAACAGCCGGCCATAGACACGGAGCCGTGACAACCGACTTATGCGGGGCTAGTCATGCTTTTACGCACCTTTTGTTCAATTTCGTCAAGCGAGCTTGGCTTGTCTTTCAAGAATTGTTTGGCGGCTTCGCGTCCTTGCCCGATGTTTTCGTCATTGTATTTGTAAAATGCGCCAGATTTTTGCACCACATCTTTTTCCACCGCCAAATCCAACACATCGCCGGTTTTGGAAATGCCCTCGTTATACATGATGTCAAACTCCGCCAAACGGAACGGTGCTGAAATTTTGTTCTTGACGACTTTGACTTTAGTGCGATTGCCAATAATATCTTCGCCAGATTTGATTTGACCAATACGGCGAATGTCCAAGCGCACCGAAGCGTAAAACTTAAGTGCGTTGCCACCGGTGGTGGTTTCCGGATTGCCGAACATTACGCCAATCTTCATACGGATTTGGTTGATGAAAATCACGGTGCTTTTGGTTTTATTGATGATGCCGGTTAACTTGCGCATAGCTTGACTCATTAAGCGGGCGTGCAAGCCCATGTTGGAATCTCCCATGTCGCCGTCAATCTCCGCTTGTGGGGTCAAAGCTGCCACCGAATCCACCACAATCAAGTCCACCGCACCGGAGCGTACCAAGTTTTCGCAAATCTCCAATGCTTGTTCGCCGTTATCGGGCTGGGAAATCAACAAGTTTTCGGTATCCACGCCTACACGGCGAGCGTACGCCGGATCCAAAGCATGTTCTGCGTCAATAAAAGCACAAGTGCCACCTTGTTTTTGCATTTCAGCAATTGCATGCAGGGTTAAGGTGGTTTTACCGGAACTTTCCGGCCCATAGATTTCAATAATCCGCCCCTTGGGATAACCGCCACCAAGCGCCAAATCTAAGGACAGCGCGCCCGAATGCAAAAGCTCCACGTCCACCTTGTGTGTTTCGCCAAGCTTCATGATGGAGCCGTCCCCAAATTGCTTTTTAATCTGTTCAATCGCCAAACTTAGGGCTTGTTTCTTGCCCGCATTGTCCTGTTTCTCGGGTATTTCTTTGGTTGTCTTTTTCGCCATATTACCTCTTTCTTCTATTTATAATCATGATAACGGATTTGCACAAAAAAGTCTAACATGAACGAGATAAAGGTCTTGTTGCATAACCGAGACAAATATCCAACTTCTCGGCGTGCAATCAAGTAGCTTCGCAAAAGAGAATTGTGACAAAGACGGCAAGTTGTTTAACGCTTTGAGAACTGCTCTTTTTTGCGGGCGGAACGCAAGCCGTATTTTTTGCGTTCTTTTTCGCGCGGGTCGCGCTTCATTAGTCCAGCTTTTTTCAAAATCGGTCGGAGATCCGGAGCGTCAAGAGTCAGGGCTTTGGAGATGGCAAGTTTAATTGCGTCAACTTGACCAGCCAACCCACCGCCAGATACACGCACCGTGACATCAAACTCTTTTTGCTTGTTGGCAAGCGCGAGCGGATCGGTTAGCTCGGCAAGGAGGGTTTTGTTGTCGCAAAGATAAGCTTTGGCCTCGCGATTATTGATAGTAATATTGCCCTTGCCCTTAATCAAGCGCACCCTCGCTACCGCACCTTTGCGCCGCCCCAGCCCATAAGTATACTTCGTGTTCATGATTTCACCTCAACTTTCTTTGGCGTTTGCGCCACGTGTGCATGCTCCTCGCCCGCAAACACTTTCAGGCGTTTCAAGCGGTCGTTTAATAATTTATTTTTAGGCAACATGCCACGCACAGCGTTGATGATGATTTCAGAGGGATTTTTGGCACGGACTTGGGCGAGCGACAATTCGGTTAACCCGCCTTGGTAACCACTGTGGCGGTAATATTTTTTGTCAAACTCTTTGCCCCCAGTGACTTGGACTTTGCTAGCATTAACGACTACCACAAAATCGCCGTTATCAACATGTGAGGTGAACGAAACTTTGGATTTGCCGAGCAGTTTGTCCGCCACCACAACCGCAATTTTGCCAAGCGGAGCAGTGGAAGCGTCAACCAAGAACCATTCTCGCTGAACTTCAACTGGTTTTTGGGAATAAGTTTTGAAAAATTTCATTTTTTATCCTCCTTTGCTATAGGTTTGGGGGTCGCAATTGGTTTTTCAACGGGCTTTATTTCGTCTACAAAACTAATTTCTGCCATTTCGGCATTGTCGCCAACCCTAAAACCGGTGGTTTTAATTCTCAAATAACCGCTGTCGCGCTTGATTTGAGGTGACAGCACATCTACTAAATAACTGCCCAATTCCAGATTATCCAACCGAGCAATCACCAACCTGCGACTTGCCAAAGTATTTTTCTTCGCCAAAGTAATTAACTTTTCCATTGGGCGGCGAATTTCTTTGGCCTTAGCGAGGGTGGTGTTAATTCGTTGGTGTTGCAACAGCGAACACATCAGCCCCCTCAAAAGGGCCCGCCGTTCGCCATTTTCCCGCCCGAATTTCCTGCCTTTATAACCATGTCTGTGCATATTAAATACTCAATTCCTTTAGTTTAGTTTTCACTTCTTCCAGCGCTTTGGCACCAAATCCCTTCAATTCTTTGAAATCTTGGTCAGACAAAGTCACCAAATCACGAACCGTGTGGATTTGGTTGTTGATTAGCGCATTGGTGGTGCGTGCCGAAAAGCCCAAATCTTCAATTTGCGTCATCAACCCATTAGCAATATCGTCCTCTTCAATTCCAGGAGTGGGCGCGGCTTCAACTACGGTGCTGCCCGCCAAAGCTTGGTATTGGTTAATCAAAATGGCGGCCGCTTCTTCAAAAGCTTCACGCGGCGTAATTGTGCCGTCAGTTTCAATCGTCAATTGCAGTTGTTGCAAATCGGTATCTTGTCCAACGCGGTCACTTTCCACCTTAAATCGGCAACGCAAAACCGGCGTAAAAATTGCGTCAATCGCAATCATATCGCTGTGGATTCTTTCCGTAGAGGATTTTTCAATGGTTTGATAGCCACGCCCAGAATCCACCACAATGTCCAACACAAAGGTCTTTTTTGCGTCATCAATCGTGGCAATCAATTGCTCAGGATTTGAGATTTCCAGCTCGGCTGGCAACTTGATGTCACCCGCCGTTAATTCACCCGCACCTTTCTTCTCGATATGCACTTCAACCGGAATGTCAGTGTGCGACTTGAAATGAACCCTTTTTAGATTGAGCATAATGTCCACCACGTCTTCTTTAACTCCCTCAATTGCGGAATATTCGTGCGTAATGCCGTCAATTTTGAACGCCACAATAGAAGCTCCAGCAACACTAGAGAGCAACACCCTCCTCAAACTATTACCAAGCGTATGCCCATAACCCGGATAAAGTGGACGAACGATAAAAGTAGCACTATTTTTATCATGGTCAATTACTTCTTTTAACATTGGATTGTGAATTGTCTTTGCCATTTTCCCTTCTTTCTCTATTTAGCGCGAGTAAAACTCAACTATTAATTGTTCATTGATGCCTGCCTCAATCTCTTCGCGTTTCGGCGTGCCCACTATCTCAATTTTCATATTTTTGACATCAGTTTTTATCCAACCGAGCGGCTGAGCATCTGCCGCCGCCACAATGTCAGTTAATTGTTTGAAATAGCTACTGCTTTTGCTTTTTGGTCGGACTTCAATAATATCTCCGGCGTTCAATCTGATAGACGGAATGTCCACACGGCGACCATTCAGCAAAAAATGTCCATGCCCAACCAGTTGTCTTGAAGCACGCCTTGACAGGGCGAACCCCGCCCGAAACACGACATTATCCATGCGAAGTTCCAAAAACTTCAACAAGTTTTCGCCAGACAACCCCTCTGCGGCGGAGGCTTCTTTCATAAGGTTGGCGAATTGCTTTTCCAACAATCCATACAAACGGCGCACTTTTTGCTTTTCGCGGAGCTGCGTCAAATACAGCCCGCCCTTGCCAATACGATCGCCAGGTTTTTTGCCAGGTGGACTACTTTTTCTTGCCAAAATCTTATGTGCCTTGGAAGCTAAAGCAAACCCCTCGCGGCGACTTTGTTTAACGATTGGCGTTAAATCTCTTGCCATTACGGTTTCCTTTCTCCTTTTGGTCTAACCCCACCATGTGGCAGTGCGGTTAAATCTTTAATACTGTTAATTGTGATACCGAAAGGCAGTAGTGCCCGAATTGCGGAATCGCGACCCAGCCCAATACCTTTCACAAAAACATCAACGGAACTCATACCAAAATTATTTTTCGCCTTTTCAATAGCTTTTTCGGCAGCCACTTGCGCAGCATAAGCCGTACCCTTTTTGGAACCACGAAAACCATTAGCACCTGCCGAAGAGATTGCCAGCGCACCGCCTTGCTTATCGGTAATTGTAATAATGGTATTATTGAAAGTAGCCTTAATATGCATTTCGCCAGCGGGTACAGTTTTTTTGCGACTCTTGCTGGAAACCTTAGTCGGTTTGACTTCTGGGGTTTCTGTTGGTGTAATATTTTTCTCGTTCTCTTCTGTCATAATCATTTCCTATGTTTTACTTGCCGCCTTTGGTTGAGCGCCGCCCACCGCAATAGCCTTGCCCTTACGTGTTCTGGCGTTGGTGCGAGTTCTTTGACCGTTCACCGGCAAACCAAGCTTGTGCCGAACGCCTTTATATGAACCAATATCCTTTAAGCGCTTAATATTGCCAGTCACAATTCTCTGCAGACTGCCCTCCACGATGCATTTTGAATCAATAAAGCTGTTGATTTTTTGTTCATCGGCTTCTGTTAAATCTTTGACTCGTTTCGTAAAATCAATGCCGACTTCTTTTAAGATTTTTTTACTGGTCGTTTCACCTATACCATAAACATATGTCAACCCCACCCAAACTTGTTTATCTGACGGTAAAGTCACACCTGCTACCCTTGCCATTAGCCTTGCCTCTGCTTATTCTTGGGTTTTCTTTTATTGATGACACGGAGTACGCCTTTTCTGCGAACAAGAATGTCGTCTGGACTGATTTTTTTGACACTAGCACGAACTTTCATTTTCGTCATCTCCCTTAAAATTATTTAACTTTAGTAGCGGAAACTAATGCGCCCCTTTGATAAATCATACGGGGTTAGCTCCACTTCCACCTTGTCGCCCGCCACTAATCTGATGAAGTTCTTACGCATTCTACCAGAAATGTGAGCAACTATTACATGGCTGTTTTCAAGTTTTACTTCAAATTGCGTATTAGGCAACGTCTTGACGACCATGCCCGTCAACTTGATTACTTCCTTTTGACTAGCCATAAATTACTAGTCAAGTGTACAGGAAAAATCTACAAAAGTAAATACTTTTTGCAAACTTTTTTGAGATTTTTAGCTTTTTAAGACCGCTCGGAGCAGGACGCGCTTGTTGTAGGTCTTCAAGTTCTCATTCCATTCGCCAATACAAGTGATGATATTCAGCCCTTCTTTACCAGCAACGGCACTTTGGTATAACATCATATCCATGTAATTATTAGCCTCTTCAAGTGGCACAATGTTATTTTCCACTACTTCATAAATGAAAATTGCGTCATCGCCCCGTTGAACGACTATCTCGTCTTTAGGTACCAAAGTGTTCAAGTTGTCAAAAATCCCCTCGCGCCTAGTCCCGCCGTTATGCCCGTCCATGAACAGTACGCCACCCGAGCCAGGTTTGGCGCTGTCCCGATACCAGCCCGCATCAAAAATGCTGACCGGACTATTGACACGATTATTTTTGATGCCAATTTCAGTGACTCGCGCTTTATTGATGCCGATCTTGGGGATTGATAAATATCTGGGTTTATCTCTCGCCACTACCCACTCAGCCACTTGTTCTTCCGTGATGGGAGTTTCGTCAATTTCTTCCCCGTCTTCTGTGGTTATAACTTCTTGAACCTCAACTTCAGAAGTGGTTTGCGCCGTCCTTTCGTCTGCCATTCTTTTTTCGTTGAGTATAATAATTCCCAACATTATCACGAAAACTAACAGCAACAAAAAACCGGTGCTACGGAAAATAATGCGTTTAGTGATTTTAACTTTCAGGCTCATTTTTGTAATCATCATAAGTTATCATTAGCGCTCTGGAGTTTAGCTGACGTAAGCTTTCAAGGGCTACAGTGACCACAATCAATAAACCGGTACCGCTGATGGACAGTTGGGCATTGGGTTGACCAGTGAAAAAGTAAAGCAACAAATCCGCAACGAATGGCAACATGGCAATCAAACCTAAGGCTAGTGAGCCAAATAAGTTGAGATGATTGACAATTCTGCTGAGATAAGTGGCGGTGTTTTTGCCTGGTCTTACCCCCTCAATAAAACCACCTTGTTTCTGCAAGTTTTCGGATATTTCTTTGGAATTGAAGACAATACTGGTATAAAAATAAGTGAAGCCGACCACTAACAGGAAATAAGCTACGGGGTAAATGAACGACTCCCAAGTTTCGCCCGTAAAAGAACCCGGATTTGGTGCTGAAAACCAAAGGACTAACTTATTGGCAACGGCAGACGAGGCATCGGCCGAGCGGAGAACTTGCCCGATAAATGACGGCAATGACAAAAACGCCACCGCAAAAATCACTGGAATAACGCCGGCTGCAATTAGCTTAATAGGCAAAATGCTTTTGATGCCGCCATAGGAGCTGTTGCCGTGTACGCGCTTGGCGTAGTTGATGGTGATGATACGTTGAGCTTCGTTAATTTTCACTAGCACGTATAATATAAATAAGACTAACGCCAAAAATCCAGCGATGATGGCGAGGGTGTAACCGTTGATTGGCAGGTCAAACCAGCCGAAAACGCTAATACTGCCGCCACTACCAACGATACTGTTCCAAATAGTAGTAGCAGAAGCGGGCAATTGACTGATAATACTGGCGAAAATAAGAGTGCTAATACCATTACCAAGGCCTTGTTCGGTGACCAACTCGCCGAGCCACATTAAAAGTACAGAGCCGGCGGTCATGGCAGTAACGGCGACAATCCACTCCGACATGCTGGTGGCACCAATATCCGCCGTGTTCGCAGCAAGAACGTTTTGGCGCAAAATGAAGATATAAGCGATGGATTGCAGCACGGCCAGCGGGATAGTCAACATTCTCGTCCATTGATTTAGCTTGCGCCGTCCGGTTTCGCCATCATTATGCAATTCCTCCAATTTCGGCACGGCTTTAGTGAGCAACTGGATAACGATAGAGGCGGTGATGAACGGGCCTAAGCCTACTAAGATAATGGAAAAATTGGTTAAAGCGCCACCAGATATTAAGTTCATGAAACCACCCAAATCTGATGACGAAATTGCACTCTCAATTGCGGCTTTCATTTTGACTGGGTCAGCAAGCGGAATTGGGACATGCGCCAAAAAACGATAAATCAAAATAATACCAAGTATAATTAGTATGCGCTTCAACATGTCGCGGTTTTTGAAAGATTTGAATATGGTTTTGAAATTCATAACTTAGTCCATTCTAGCATGAATGTAATTAAAAAGGCAATAAATCTATCTTTTATATTATATCAATGCTTTTTTATTAAAAGTCAATTATTAACGGTCTTGTAAGGTGCTACGCTTTGGTAGTCTTGCGCAAAGGAGCTGGTGTTTTTTCAAATGTGCCGCCGGCTTTTTTGATGGCGGCGATGGCGGATTTGGACGCAAGTTGCGTTTTCAAAGCGATTTTTGCTTTGATTTCGCCACGCAAAAGCACTTTTACTTTGGTGTATGGCGTGGAAATTAAGCTATTTTTGAACAAGGTGAAATTGTCCACTTCGCCCGTCAAATCGTTCAATCTGTCGGTGTAAACCAATTCGGCTTTTTTATGCAAACTCTTAAATCCTTTCAACTTTGGGACGGCTTGCACAAAGGCTTTTTGCCCGCCCATGAAACCGCTCGGAAGTTTGTTGTGTCCCGTGCGAGATTTTTGACCCTTTGTGCCACGACCGGCAGTTTTGCCTTGTCCGGCGGCGATACCCCGCCCCACACGCTTGGTTTTTTTGTGAGTCGTAATTTTCAAATCATTAAACTTCATTTTTGCTCCTTTTTCTGGTTGCTAGTGGTGTGCCATTGGCTTTTGGGAACGAGGCTGTCCAAACCTTTAATAACGGCATAGGCAATATTGACTTTATTGGTTGAGCCGAGCGATTTGGAAATCAGGTTTTTGATGCCAGTGAGTCCGATAATAGAACGCACCACCCCGCCCGCAATCACTCCCGTACCAGGTGCGGCTGGTTTCATCAAAACGACAGCTCCGGTCACTTTTTCTTCCACTTCGTGCGGAATGGTTTCATGATCAATATTGATAGTAATCATATTTTTTCGGGCGCGGTCTGTGGCCTTAGTCACCGCGCTGGTCACGTCTTGACCTTTCGCCACGCCAACTCCAACTCGGTTTTTCTTGTTGCCAATAGCGACCAAAGCTTTGAACCTAAATCTGCGTCCGCCCTTGACCACGCGCGCCACACGATCAATTGAAATCGTAATTTCTTCAAACTCTTTGGGCGCATCAGGTTTGCGCTCCATGCGCTTGCCATTGCCTCGCCGATTGGCAAAACGACTGCTGCCGTCAGCGTTAACTATGCGAGGGGCGTTTATTTTTTGAGTATTTTCTGCCATATTAAAACTCCAATCCTTCTTTTCTGGCAGCTTCGCTTAAGCTACTTAGCCGACCAGCATATTTTCTGCTATCACGATCCAAAACAACTTTTAAAATGCCTTTTTTCTTGGCGGTTTTGGCAATTTCTGCGCCAATCACGGCGGCTTTTTCGGTTTTTGTACCGTTCAATTTCTTGCCAACCGTTGTGGCTGAAGCTAGCGTAATGCGCTTTTTATCATCAATAATTTGAGCATTAACGTGCAAATTGCTAATCTTGACGCTCAAGCGTGGCTGCGCGGAAGTTCCAAAAACCTTAGCGCGGACTCGCTTTTTTCTCAAAATCTTATTTCGTTCTTTTCTTATTAACTCACTCATTTTTTACCTGCCTTTCCGCTCTTGCGCAAAATCTGTTCACCTACGTATCTGATACCTTTGCCTTTGTATGGTTCTGGTTTTTTCAAGCTGCGGATTTCGGCGGCAACTTGACCGACTAATTGTTTATCAATCCCAGACACAGTTATTTCCATTTTATTGATAGCGAGTTGGACACCAACGGGAGCTTGGTATTTGACGGGGTGCGAAAACCCTAACGCCATTTCAATGGATTGTCCGCCACCACTCAAACGATACCCCACGCCGCTCAACTCCAGCTTTTTTTCAAAACCTTTCGTAATGCCAGCCACCGCATTGCTAAGCAACGCTCTTTGTAAACCATGCTTGGCTTTAGACGAAGCTTCATCGTCATTTCTGGTGACAATGATTTTGTTATCTTCAACTTTGACGTTGATGTTTGGCTGTCTGACGACCGTGAGTGTTCCCTTGCTCCCAGCCACACTCACTGAGCCATCGCCGACCGTAATTGTCACGCCATTTGGAATTGTAATTGGTAGTTTTCCGATTCGACTCATGCTTTCCTTTCCTTAATAAACCTTTACTAATAATTCGCCGCCCAAACGCATTTTCTTGGCTTCATTGCCACTCATAATGCCTTTGGAAGTACTAATCAAAACTATACCGCGACCCGATTTCACGCGTGGGATTTTATCCGCTCCGACATACACCCGCCGACCAGGACGGCTAACTTTGCTGATTTCATTGATGGCGGCGTTTTTGTCCGCCTTGTTGATGACGACATGCAAAATATTGCGTGGCAATGCTTCTTCAATATTGACCGCCTCCAAATAATTGGCTTTTCGCAGTTCATCAGCAACGGCTTTTTTCAATTTGGAGGTTGGAACGCGGATTTCGTTCTTGCCAACCATAATAGCGTTACGAATTCTTGTGATTAAATCTGCGACTGTATCTGAACTTTGTAATGACATATCTTTCCTTTCTCCTACCAACTACTCTTTATTACGCCCGGTATTTCGCCACGGCTGGCTTTTTCGCGGAAATTGATTCTATCCAAGCCAAAACGGCGCATATATGCCCGCGGTCTGCCGGTCAATAAATCACGGTTTTTGCGTCTGGTGGGTGAAGAATTGCGGGGCAATTTTTGCAAACTTTCTTGGTCGCCGGCGGCTTTTAATTCAGCGCGCTTGGCTGCATATTGTTCAAACATTTTCTGTCTTTTTTGATCTTTTAATACAATTGATTTTTTCGCCATAACTATTCCCCCTCACCTTTCAATTCTTTTTCAAACGGCATGCCAAACGCTTCAAGCAATGCCTTGCTTTTGGTCAAGTTGCCGTTTTTTATCACAAATGTTACTTCCAACCCATGCAAAACTTGGGCATCTTCAAAGGAAATTTCTTGAAAAATGGTTTGCTCTTTGATACCCAAATTATAATTGCCTTGCCCATCAAAAGCGTTCAAAGAAACCCCGTGAAAATCACGTGTATGTGGCAAAGCCACGTTAATTAAGCGATCCAAAAATTCATACATTTTGTCGTTACGAAGTGTTGTCGTGTAACCAATTGCGCCGCCTTGACCCTTACGAATTTTGAAAGTGGCGATTGACTTTTTCGCCAGCCGTATGGTTGTGGCTTGCCCCGTGATTTTTTCAAGCGTGTTTTTGACGGTTTCCAAATATTTTTTGTCGTCTTTTTTCTTGCCCACGCCAGAACTAACCACGATTTTTTGCAAACTGGGTACTTCCATAATATTTTTCAGTTGCAACGTTTTTTTCAAATCAGCTTTCAGTTTGTCGCAAAAAAGTTTTTTCAATCTTGGAGTATGAGTTTTGTTCATTTTGTAATCTCCTTGTTGTTATAATTTTTGGCAATCCGGACAGTTTTATGGTCTTTTTTGACGTAACCCACACGGCTGGTTTTATTGGTTTTTTCGTCAACCACCAGCGCCAACTTGGATAAATCAATCCCCAAATGTACTTCCTTTTTGCCACCCTTGTTGAAACGGCTGGGCTTGACGTGTCGTTCGCGCACGCCGATACCATCAAGCAAAGCTACGTTCGCTTTTGGCAAAACTTTGAGTACTTTTTTGACTTCGCCTTTACTGCTACCACTAATAACTTTGACTAAGTCGCCAGTTTTTATTCTACGCATTTTATAGTACCTCCGGCGCAAGGCTGATAATTTTAGTATAACCCAGTTCACGTAGTTCACGCGGAATCGGCCCAAACACGCGCGTGGCACGCGGAGTTTTATCCTCATTGACCAACACCGCTGCATTATCATCAAAGCAAATCGTGGAACCGTCTTTGCGGCGAATTTGGTTTCTGGTGCGGACAATCACCGCTCTTACTACTGCCTTTTTCTTGATTGCACCGGTCGGGGAAGCTTCTTTGACGGACGCAACCACCACATCGCCCACGTAAGCATAGTGCCTTCTGGTGCCACCAAGTATACGAATTACTCCCAGTTCCTTAGCACCGCTGTTGTCGGCAACTTTTAATTTAGTCATTTCCTGAATCATACAGTTTCTCCTTGTGCGGTATCATCTTTAAGCTCAATCGTGCCGACCGTTTTTTCCAAAACTTTTTCCAATTTCCAAGTTTTGGTTTTGGAAATGGGGCGAGATTCTACAATCAAAACCGTGTCCCCAACTCGCGCCACATTTTTCTCGTCATGGGCGGTATATTTCCGAGTCACAGAATATTGCTTTCTGTAAAGCGGGTGAGTTTCACGGCTGGTTACAGAAACCGTAATCGTCTTGTCACGTTTGTCAGACTTCACCACGCCAGTTAATGTCCTTGCCATATTATTTTCCTTCCTTTACTTTTTCTCCACTAGCAATCTTCGTACAAATCCGCGCAATATCCTTTTTGATACTCTTAATTATGTGCGGGTTTGCCAATTCTTCGGAATACAATCGCTTTTTGGCATCAATATATTCTGCTTTTTTGACCAGTAATTGCTCTTGCAGGGTCAATGTTTTTTCTTCCGCCATCTAAAACTCCTCTCTTTTCAAAAACTTAGTGCGGACTGGCAGTTTATGCCCCGCCAACCTCAGCGCCTCACGCGCTTGCTCTTCTGTCACGTCTGCCAACTCAAACATCACGGTTCCCGCCTTAACTTTTGCAACATAAAACGCCGGATCGCCCTTGCCGCTACCCATTTTGACATCAAGCGGTTTTTTGGTCACGGGAGTGTGCGGGAAAATCCTAATCCAGATTTTGCCACCGCGCTTGATATAGCGTGTCATGGTTTGGCGGGCGGCTTCAATTTGGCGACTATTGACACGTTCGTTGTCCAAACTCATCAAGCCGTAATTACCAAAGGCGACCGTATTACACCTAGACGCAATGCCGCCGTTTTTGCCTTTACGTACTTTGCGGTGCTTTTGCTTTTTTGGAACAAGTATCGCCATAATTAACCTTTCTCCCCTTTATAAATCCAAACCTTAACCCCGATAATGCCAGCGATGGTTTGGGCGCGTGCCACATGAAAATCCACGTCTGCCCTGATGGTGTGCAAAGGCACCGAACCTTCAATGACTTTTTCGCGGCGACTCATTTCAGCACCGTTCAAGCGTCCTGCGACTTCAATGCGAATTCCTTTAGCGCCAGCCGACATGGTGCCGCTAGCTGCCATCTTGATGGCACGGCGGAAGTTCATGCGTTTTTCAAGTTGGTGCGCGATATTTTCGGCTACTAACTTGGCGGACATTTCCGGTTTTTTGACTTCTTCAATATTGATTCTGGCGGGCACTTCGGAGATTTTTTCAATTTCAGCTTTGAGTTCGTTAACTCCAGCTCCGCCCTTGCCAATCACCGCGCCAGCTTTGCTGGTCAAGATGGTGACGGTTATTAGATTGGGCGACCGTTCAATTTGAACTTTAGCAATGGTGGGGCGTGTCTTAAACTTTTCCTCAATCATATTGCGAATGTTGATGTCGTTGATTAACCAGTCGCGATAATTGATTTTTTTGGCAAACCATCTTGAAGTCCAACCTTTAGTTACTTGCAGCCGAAAACTGCGTGGATCAACTTTTTGTCCCATTACTTATTCTCCTTATCAGCTTTTTGCGCTTTAACTTGCGGGGTGGGTTTTTTGACTTTCTTCATACCGGCGACTTCCACAAGGATATTACTGGAAACTTTCTCAAATGGCAAAGCACGCCCGCGTGATGCGGGTTTGTAGCGGCGCATTCGGGTTCCGGTGGTTACTGAAATCTTGGAAAGTATAATTGAAGTTGAGTCAATACTGCCTTTTTCCAACAGATTAGCTTTGGCACTTTCAATTGCTTTTTTGACGGGTTGTGCGGCGTGACGTGGGGTGTTTTCCAAAATGATAATTGCGTCCGCCACTGTCCGGTTACGCACCAGACTAGCCACGATAGCAGCTTTACGTGGTGCTTCCGCTACGCCTTTGATAACCGCTACAGCTTTAAGATAATCCTCAGTCATCACTTGGCTCCTTTCGCACTGGCAGCTAACATCGCTTTTTTACCACCATGTTTTCTGAACTTGCGGGTTGGTGAGAACTCACCTAATTTATGACCTACCATGTTTTCCGAGATATAGACCGGAACGTGGGTTTTGCCGTTATGTACGGCGATGGTGCGCCCAACCATCTCTGGTGAAATGCTGGAAGCCCTAGCCCAAGTTTTGATAATCGTGCGATCTTCGGCTGACAACCTTGACACTTTGCGCGCTAATTTGAAATCCACAAATGGCCCTTTTTTCAGCGATCTACTCATTTTTTACTCCTTTTTTGGTTATGGCGGCTAGCGATAATCATATTGTTAGTACTTTTTCTGGTACGGGTGCGGTAGCCAAGCGTCAATTGCCCCCAAGGCGTACGCGGAGCGCGCCCAGTGCCGTGCCGCCCACCATCGCCACCACCGTGCGGGTGATCTGTGGCATTTTGCACCACGCCACGCACAGTCGGGCGAATACCCTTGCGGCGGATACGACCAGCTGAACCATACTTGATGTTTTGGTGTTGCAGATTACCAACTACACCAATGGAAGCGAAAGACTTGACTGGGACTTTGCGGACTTCGCCTGACGGCATTTTGATGGAAGCGTAATCGCCCTCTTTCGCCATCAATTGGGCGGACGTTCCAGCGGCTCGCACCAATTGCGCGCCACGATTTGGCGTTAATTCAATCGCATAAATCCGTGTGCCAATAGGGATATTTTCAATAGGCAAGCGTGAACTTTCCTCAACTTCTGCGTTTTCGCCAACCACGACTTTGCTACCTTTTTTCATGGCGGTATCGGCTAAAATGTAATGATACGTCCCGTTTTGGTCCTTAACTCGTGCGATACGAGCAGAGCGGTTCGGGTCGTACTCAATCTCCTCAACGGTGAGGGTCAAGTTCTTGGGAAGGTGGTGATTGACTAACCGATAATGGCGCTTGACTCCGCTACCACGATGACGAACGGTAATTTTTCCGGAGTTATTGCGTCCAGCGGTTTGTTTTTTGCGCTTTAGCAGACTTTTCAAGGGTTTTTTGGTGGTAATTTCGGAATAATCGGCGGAAGTCATTTGTCTGCGCGCTGGAGTGGTGGGATTGTATTGTTTGATACTCATTATTTATCTCCTCGTCTGCCAGTGCGGCGTTTAGCGAACAAGCCCGCTTTCTTGGACTCTTCTGGCTTTGTGGTGTCAGCCTTAATTTTGGTAACGGTCTCTTCTTTTTTGGACTCATCGGTTTGCTCTTTGTCAAAAATCTTAATTGAATCGCCTTGTTTTAGCGTCACATAAGCCAAGCGTTTGTCTTTCCTGAACGTGGTACCTGGGTAGCGGTTTTTGCCTCTGGAGAACCTTGTGGGTTTACCCTTTCGTACTAGCACTTGGACGTTGGTCACCGTGACCTTAAACTGCTCTTCAACCGCCTGTTTGACGGCTTGTTTGGAAGCCCCGATTGGCACATTAAATGAATATTTATTTTGGGCGGAAACAAAAACAGCTTTTTCGTTCACGCGCGGGATTACTAATATCATTTATCCTCCTTTACGTCTAGCCATGCCTCAATCAACGGCAAGGCAGATTTGGTGATAATCACAGCGTCCGCATTCAAGATGTCAAAAACGTTCAGATAAGTTGGGCGCGTAATTTTCAATTCTGAGATGTTGCGTGTGGCGCGCAAAACTAAGTCGTTTTTTTCAGGCACAACCAACAAGGCGTGGCAGTCACGCGATGATGGTTTATAGCCAGCGGTCTTGATCAAGTCGTCACGATAAGCATAAGTTTCTTTGACTTTGCCTTCTTTAGGGGTGAAATCGGCACCAATATAGATTTTCTTGGCTTGGTTGGCCAATGATAAAGCTTGCGCCACCGCTGTGCGTTTCATGTTCTTGGTTAAGGTGGTTTTGAAGTTTTGTTCGCCAGTCGGGCCAAACGCCACGCCACCGTGTCTCCAAATTGGGTTGCGCGTGGAGCCGAACCGTGCTCGCCCTGTGCCTTTTTGTCGCCAAGGTTTTTTGCCGCCGCCACGCACTTCGCCACGTTTCAAAGTTTTCGCCGAAGCTGTGCGCGAATTGGCGAGATAAGCCGTGTAAGCTAATTTTAATAGTTCATGGTTCTTGACTTTTATGTCAAAGATGTTTTGGTTTAGTTTTACTTCCGCCATTTTATTTCTCCCCTCGCAAGGTGATTAAGCCTTTGCGCGGACCCGGAACTGCGCCTTTGAGTCCAATCAAATTACGTTCCACGTCAATAAATGACACGATTAAGTTTTTGATTGTTACGCGGTCGTGCCCCATGCGTCCAGGCATTTTTTTTCCTTTGAAAACTTTTTGCGGATACATTGAGCCAATTGAACCGACCCTGCGAATGTTACCCTTGAAACCGTGTGTATTGCGACTTTCGGCGAAATTGTGTCGCTTAATTGTACCGGCAAACCCTTTGCCTTTGGACGTGCCAGTTGCCTCAATTTTATCGCCCAAAACAAAATCAGCCACACTTGTTGTGTCGCCGATTTTAACTTCTGGAAGTGTGGCAAAATCAAACTCCCGAATATATTTTGGTGTGATATTCACGGGCTTGACGTGTCCCATGGTGGCCTTGCTCAAGTTCTTACCCAAACCAAAACCAACTTGCACAGCATTATAACCGTCAGTTTCAACAGTTTTAACCTGAGTGACCGTGCAAGGGCCGGCTTGAATGAGCGTAATCGGAATTACCATTCCATCTTTGCCGATGATTTGAGTCATACCAATCTTGGTGCCTAAGATGACTTTCATCTTTTCCTTTCCCATTAAATACGCTAGACTCTTAGGCAGTTTCTCTTGCAAGACTTGCACTTTGCGTCTAGGTGTGGCTTTTATTTATAAAATACTTCGGTATTTTATCACAGTCAGAGTAAGAATGTCAACACTTTTTATACATATTTTTGCCAGTAAGCCCCGCCTTTTTTGGGGTGAGGGTCAAAAGATGCACGGGCGGACGAAGATAGCACGTTGATTGTCGCTCGCTGGCGTGGACATTTACATCTTGATTTCAGCGTCAACGCCTGAGGGCAAGTTGAGGCTTTGCAGGGCATCAATGGTTTTTGGTGTGGCACTTACAATGTCAATCAGGCGCTTATGGACTTTCATCTCAAAAGTTTCGCCACCAGTTTTATAAACATGAGGGCTTTTCACGACCGTAAAAGTGCTACGTTTGGTGGGAAGTGGCACCGGTCCAGATACGCTAGCGCCGGTGCGAATGGCGGTATCAATGATTTGTTTGGCGGATTGGTCAATTACACGGTGGTCGTAAGCTTTCAGCCTAATCCTAATCTTTAATCCCTCTTGTTTTTCTGCCATAAAAATATCCTTTCTTTATTGCCTCCGTAACCTTGAATTATCGCTAGACGGATAGTTGACAAGTTCATCGGAAGCGATGCTTATTACTTTTCCCCTATATCATATCTATATTTATTCTAAAAGTCAAGACTTTACTATTAAGTAGGCTTTGGTATAATGTACGACCATGGTCAAAATTATTTTATCAGGTTACGATGGGACGTTGCTCTTCGGGAGCATAGAAAAAAATATTAAAGCTGTTCACAAATGGCGCGCGGCGGGACGTAAGTTTGGGATTATCACTGGGCGTAGTTTGGATAGTATGCAACGACAGCTAGCAAAATATCCGCTGGAGCACGATTATATGGGGCTAAATAATGGTGCGGTTATGGTTGATGGCAGCCATAATATATTTTATTACCAAACTATTCACTTTGATTTGGCGTGGGTATTGGCAGATTTTTTGACAAAACTGCCGGTTGATGAGGTGACTTTTTGGGGTGTTACAGGGAGCAAAATGCATTCTGTGCCGTATGACACCACGAAAATTAGCATGAAAACGGCGAACTTTGAACAAGCTAAACAGGTTGCCAAACAACTAAGCGACATGTTCAGCGACAGATTTATCGTTACGCCAATGGCTAAGCAAGCAGATAATTATGGCTATATTGAGATTGTGCCGGAGGACACCGGCAAGGAGCGAGCAGCAGCAAGAATCCTTTCAAGAGAAGGCTTGGGTGGTTTTGAGGTCGCAATCATCGGCGAGGCGTACGATGAACTTGAGATGATTAAAAAATATAGCGGATATGCGGTAGACAATGCCACACCAGAGGTGAAAGCGGTTGCTACTAGAATATTTTTGTCGGTGGCGGATTTGATTGATGAACTAATAGCAGAAGATTAAATAAGGAATATTTGTAGCATATACGAAATGTAGGCGCCCGCAAAACACAGGTTTGTTGCGCCAAAAAAGAAACTACTTCCCAAAAAGTAGTTTCTTTTACGTTTTTACTAAGAATTATTTGACAATCTTAGTCACCACGCCGGCACCAACCGTCCGACCGCCCTCACGAATGGCGAAGTTGTCGTTGTTGTTCATGGCGATAGGAGCAAGCAACTTCACAGAAAAGGTTGAGGTGTCGCCAGGCATTACAATTTCTTTGCCAGCGGGAAGTTCAACCTCACCGGTCACGTCAGTAGTCCGGAAGTAGAATTGAGGCTTGTAGCCTTTGGCGAATGGTGTATGACGACCACCCTCTTCTTTTTTCAAGATATAAACTTCCGCTTCAAACTCGGTGTGTGGTGTAATGCTACCAGGCTTGGCGATGACTTGACCGCGCTCAATTTGTTCGCGTTCAATGCCCCGCAACAACAACCCAGCGTTGTCACCGGCGCGCCCCTCGTCCAATGTCTTTTTGAACGCCTCAATCCCAGTCACAACAGATTTTTGGGTGTCTTTCAAGCCCACAATTTCCACTTCGTCATTGACTTTCACGATACCTTGCTCAATACGACCAGTGGCAACCGTGCCACGACCTTTGATGGAAAACACGTCTTCAACTGGCATTAAGAACGGCTTGTCGAGTTCGCGGGTGGGCTCTTCAATATAGCTGTCCAAAGCCTCCACCAGTTCCATGATGTGATCTTCTTCGGCCGTGTCACCCTCCAAAGCCTTTGTGGCGGAACCTTTGATGATCGGTACGTTGTCGCCATCGTAACCGTTCTTGGTCAATAGTTCACGCACGTCCATCTCAACCAATTCCACCAAATCGGGGTCGGCAAGATCCATTTTATTCAAAAACACTACAATTTTCGGCACGTTCACTTGATGTGCCAAAAGCACGTGTTCACGAGTTTGTGGCAACGGGCCATCGTTGGCAGCCACCACCAAAATCGCCCCATCAACTTGCGCTGCACCCGTAATCATGTTCTTGACATAATCGGCGTGACCTGGCATATCCACGTGAGCGTAGTGCCTTTTGGCTGATTCGTATTCTTGGTGAGAGGTTGCGATGGTGATACCGCGCGCCTTTTCTTCCGGTGCGTTGTCGATTTGATCGTAATTAACCGGTTTGTTGACTTCACTGGGAAGTTTTTTTGCGAGGACATGAGTGATTGCAGCCGTCAAAGTGGTTTTGCCGTGATCAACGTGTCCCATTGTCCCGACATTAACGTGAGGCTTGCTCCTGTCAAAGTTTGCCATTTATTCTCCTTAAATTATTATTTTTCTGGACACTAATATTAACCAGCCCAGAATACATACGTTCATTGTACACAACTATCTTGTTTGTGTAAAGAGCGAAAGTCATAAATGTTAAAAAAATAGATTACCCCCGCAAAATCGCGGGGGTAAAGTTAACTTTTGGGTCAAAAAGGATTGAGCTTCTACCCAAACAAAGGGTGAGGAATCTGGAACTCGTCCAGCAACGGAACCAACCCGTCCCAGACCGCTTTGCGGTCATAAAACGGAAGTCGGATTTGGTTAAAGACAGCCTCTCCGCTTGGTGTCCCGAGTTGCGGCGCAATGAGCGCCACGAGGTGCTGCGCCGCACCGTATGCGCGCGGGACCAATGCCCGCACCTGCGCGTCATTAAGGAAAAACACATCTTTCTCAATGAGCTGGTTCGGCTTGCTGACGGCTTTTGCGTTATCACGCCGTGCCAGTAGCTGGGATGACGTGATGTTAAGCGTTGCCATCGCTATTACCTCCTCTTGGTCAGCTACGTCCACGACAAAGGGCGCGCCAAACGAGGTAACATCTTTCAGGGAAAAGCCAACTTCTTCGCTTTCCCCCGCTTCTCCGAACAGGTTGGTTTTCACCAACTCCGCGACAGTGCCAGACTTTTCCTTGCGCAAAAATCCGGCAACGCAGCCCAAGCAGCCGCGATCGCCACCATTCAACAAGGAACGGCGGATTGCGACATTGAGGCTATCGCTGGTTTTAACGGACAACGATACGCCAGTGGGCTTTTTTGACAAGCCCAGCTCGTGCATCGCCATGAACACGGGGTGGTATGCTCGCGTTACGGTTCCATTAGCGAAGTTAATAAGCTGATTCTTGGTGAATCCCTTATCAATTTGCTCTTGGACTTTGCCGAACGCCTCCTGGAGTTTTGTCTTCTCCAGGTCTTTCAGCTTGCGACCCAGATATTCTTTGACACTGACCAAGCTGTCAATGTCAAAGTCATACGTTAACGGTTGGTCGAGCCTTACCCTTTTCAGTTCCATTTTTTTCTCTCCTTTTCTGAAAAAGAGCAATAACTAATCGTATATCTGCCGTCAGTCTAACACAACTTATTTGAAAAGTCAACTATTTAATTATAAAATTGGGTTTTGTTGCATAATTATTCAACAAAACCCATAAATTATTTGGTTGAGCGTTTTGCGATGATTTCCTCTGCGATGTTTGGTGGGACTTCTTCGTAGCTGTCTAGCTCCATCGTGGAGGCGGCGCGCCCTTGCGACATAGAGCGCAAATCGGAAGTATAGCCAAAAAGGTTGGACAAAGGAACGAGCGCACGAATCAACTTGGCTCCGCCGGGCAAATCTTCCATTGCGTCAATCCGGCCGCGCCGAGAATTGAGGTCGCCAATCACGTCACCCATAAACTCCTCTGGGGTAGTGGCTTCTAATTTCATGACTGGTTCCAAAATCACCGGTTTCGCCTTTTTGATACCATCACGGGTGGCGATAGCCCCAGCCAAATGGAATGCCAGCTCTGATGAGTCCACATCATGATACGAACCGTCATAAAGCGTGGCTTTGACATCTACTACTGGATAACCAGCAATCACGCCACCATCCAAAGTTTCTTTAATACCCAACATAACTGGCTTGCGATACTCCAAAGGCACCACGCCACCTTTAATTTGGTCAACAAACTCAAAGCCTTTACCCGTTTCGTTGGGCTCAAACTTAATCCAAACATCGCCGTATTGACCGCGACCGCCGGATTGCTTGATGTGTTTGCCCTGCACCTCGGACACCCCACGAATGGTTTCGCGATACGCAACTTGCGGCTCGCCGGTGTTAGCCTCAACGTTAAACTCGCGCTTTAGGCGATCAATAATAATTTCCAAATGCAGTTCGCCCATGCCAGAAAGAATGGTTTGTCCGGTTTCTTCATCGGTGTGTATCCTGAAAGTGGGATCTTCCTCCGCCAAGCGACTCAAACCAATCCCCATTTTTTCTTGGTCAGCTTTAGTTTTGGGCTCCACCGCAATTGACACTGGCGGATCGGGGAACTCAATTGACTCCAAAATAATTGGGTGGGCGGTGTCACAAAGGGTCGTGCCAGTAGTCGTGTCTTTCAGCCCCACCACCGCAGCAATATCGCCCGCGCTGATTTCTTGAATATCCTCACGCTTGTCGGCGTGCATTCGCACCAAACGCCCCACACGTTCTTTGTTGCCAGTTGAAGCGTTGAGAATATAACTTCCAGCCTCTATTTTGCCAGAATAAACACGAATAAAAATCAACTTTCCCACAAACGGATCAGTGGCGATTTTGAAAGCCAAAGCACTAAGCGGTTCTTTGGCATCTGGCTTACGCTCAACTTCTTCGCCATTCTTGGGATTTTTGCCCCAAATTGCCGGAATATCAAGTGGGCTTGGCAAGTAATCGTTCATGAGATCCAAAACTTTTTCCACAATCACGCCACGACCGTCACCGCCAGTAACCAAGAAAAAGTCGCCCGCCAACACTCTTTTGCGAAGTGCGCGTTTCAATTCTTCGTTCGTGATAGAAGCTTCGCCTTTATCCAAAAATCGCTCAAACAGCTCATCTTCGGCTTCAACTGCCGCCTCCACCAAGATAGCGCGTGCGTTTTTGGCTTTTTCTGCCAGCTCAGCCGGAATCTCACCCTCAATCAAGGCATGGTCGGAAAACTCTTTGTAAGTGTAAGACTTCATATCAATCAAATCCACCACGCCGTTAATGTCTTTTTCAAAACCAATTGGCAAATGTATCGGCAAGGCGTTTTTGGAGAGTCGCTTGTGAATGCTGTCCAAAGACTTATAAAAATCGCCACCGATTTGATTGATTTTATTGATGAAACAGATACGTGGCACGTGATATTTGTTTGCTTGTCGCCAAACCGTTTCCGATTGTGCCTCCACGCCCATTTTGCCATCAAACACCACGACCGCACCGTCTAAAACGCGCAACGAACGCTCCACTTCAGCGGTAAAATCAATGTGTCCAGGCGTATCAATGATGTTGATTTTGTGATCTTTCCAAAAAGCCGTGACCGCCGCTGAAGTGATTGTAATGCCACGCTCGCGCTCTTGTGCCATCCAGTCAGTGGTGGTTTCGCCTTCGTGCACCGCACCGATTTTATGGTTTAACCCCGTGCGATACAAAATCCCCTCCGTGGTGGTGGTTTTTCCTGCGTCAATGTGAGCGATAATGCCGACATTACGCAAGTTCTCTAGTGCTACAGTTTTTTCTGCCATTTTCTTTCCTTGATTATAGTTTTATTTGGGTTGTTTTTTGTTTATGATAGTCAAAAACAACGCTCTGGGAAATTATAACATATATTCTTAAAAATTGTGGTTTTTCTGTCATAAACTTATATTAGCTTCGCGCAAAGTGCGCAAAAGCGCGGTTGGCCTCCGCCATGCGGTGGGTGTCTTCCTTTTTCTTAAAGGCGGCACCGGTTTGGTTATAAGCGTCAATGATTTCAAGGGCAAGACGCTCTTTGTATGGCGTACCTTTTCGCGCACGGGCGGACTGAACGAGCCACGAGAAAGCAAAATGTAATTGGCGATGTCCGGAAATGGGGAATGGGATTTGGTAGTTGGCACCACCGACACGGCGGGATTTGACTTCAAAATCTGGCGAAATGTGCTTTAAGGCTTCCTCAAAAAGTTCTTGGGGATTTTCGGATTTCAGATTTTTGGCGGCCTTTTCCAAAGCGTAATAAACCGCACGCTCAGCGACTTGTTTTTTGCCGTTTTTGATGGATTTATTGATGAGTCGTTGGACTAAGATGCTTTGATAACGGCGGTCAGGGTTGACTTTTCTTTGTAATGATTTGGTAACTTTGCGTGGCATTATTTACCTTCTTTCTTGGCACCATACTTGCTACGACCTTGTTTGCGATTTTGTACGCCTTGTAAATCCAACGTGCCACGCACGACATGGTAGCGCACGCCCGGTAAATCTGGCACGCGTCCGCCGCGCACCAACACAACGGCGTGTTCTTGGAGGTTGTGTCCTTCGCCACCGATATACGCCCAAACTTCCGTACCGTTAGTTAAGCGTACGCGCGCAACCTTGCGAAGGGCGGAGTTCGGCTTTTTGGGGGTTTTGGTGGTGACTTTGATGCAAACCCCACGTTTCAAGGGGGCGTTTTGTTGATAATATTTGGTTTTCAAAGTGTTTTGAATCGTAAGCAACGCAGGCGACTTGCTTTTTTTGCCAGAAGTCTTGCGTGGCTTGCGGATTAACTGATTGATTGTTGGCATTGATTAAATAAGAAAACTTGTTTCTTCCTTTCCTTAATTATTACGCTTGAAATAAACCCAAACGTGATTTTAATAATATAAATCACAGGTGACGAAACCAGCAACTTTTCGTCCCCGCTTGAAACTCTTTATCAAGATGTTATCAGAGTTTCAAAAAGATGTCAATAGCACTGGTCTTGTTGTGTAACTACCCATTCACGGGGCTCTTTAATCTGTGACGACAGATTAAAGCGAGGAATTGCCTGACACCAATAACGATTGGCTGTCACAATTCCGTACCCGCGAATGGGTAGTTACACAACAAGACCCCACACATCAAAATGAGTAATTACGCGACAAAACTCCGTGTATTAAACCCTGCGAAAAAAGAATTATGCGACTAGTTTTTACAAATCTACCACTGCGTCTTCGGTGGCGAGGTCTTCGCCCCTTATGGCTTCGGTGATGTCGTCAAAATCTTCATCTTCGGTAAAATCGTCCACGACCGCCATTTTGTTGGACTTTACGCCAGTGCCAACGGGGATTTTACGCCCAATAATCACATTTTCTTTGAGTCCGACAAGACGATCGACTTTGCCAGAGATGGCGGCAGAAATCAGGACGCGGGTAGTGTCTTGGAAAGAGGCGGCAGACAAGAAACTGTCGCTGTAAATCGCTACTTTAGTGATACCAAGCAATAATTGGTTGTATTTGCAAGGAGTTTTGCCCGCTTTTTCCAATTTTTCGTTGGCTTTGATGGCGGAGGATTTGCTGACAATGTCGCCAATGATGAAGCTGGAATCGCCCGCATCTTCAATCATCACCCGACTAAACATTTGCCGAACGATGATTTCAAGGTGTTTGTCGGAAACTTCTTGCCCCTGCGCTGCGTAAATCCTGAGAACTTCGTTGATAATGTAGCGTTCGGTAGCTTCAATGCCTCTGTATTACATCAAATCAAGTAGGTTCAGCGAACCTGCGGTCAGGCGGTCACCAGCTTTCACTGCGCCACCGGATTTAACCACAATCTCCACTTCATCAGGCACCTCAATTTTGACGGGAGCTGACGTGGCACCCACAATCACGATTTCGTCATCATTGGCTTGTTCTACTACGCCATCAATAGGGGCAACGAGCGGTGCTTTGTCGTCAGATTTGGCGGCGATGATGTCGCCCACGCGCACGGCTTTGCCGTTTTTGACTTTCATCTTGCGACCGTCAAGTTTCAAATGTTCTATCTTGCCAGACGAGGGAGTAACTTGGATTATAAAGCGTTTGCCATCTTCCCAAACTTCCACCATGCCGTCAATTGGCGATACGGTGGCTTGACCTTTCGGCGTTCGGGCTTCAAACAATTCTTCAACGCGTGGCAAACCTTTAGAAATGGCACCGGAACCAGCCACACCGGACGAGTGGAAAGTGTCCAAAGTCAACTGCGTGCCAGGTTCGCCGACTGATTGCGCCGCAATCACGCCGACTGGTTGGTTGGCTTCCACCAATTTTTTGGTTGACATATCCAGGCCATAACTTTTCTTGGACACGCCGTCCAAGTTTTTGGTGGAGAGAATGCTGTAGATTTTTACGCTGTCCACGCTCTCATCATCTTCAATTTCGTCCGCAATCTCACGTGTGATTAGCTCGCCAGCCTCCACATGCCCAGATACGGTTTCGGCAGCATAGCGCCCAGCCAAACGGTTGGAAAACTCAATCATAGTCAATTCAGTTTCATTACGATAAATCGTAAAGCCCTCATCTTCGCCCTCTTCGTTGGTCGTGAAAACATCTTGCGCAACATCAACCAAGCGTCTGGTCAAATAGCCCGAGTCGGCCGTCTTGAGAGCGGTTGAAACTAAGCCTTGCCTTGCGCCACGTGTTGCCACAAAAGATTCCAGCAAAGACAAGCCTTTTTTGAAATTGGAGCGAATGGGCAGTTCCATCTCGCGACCATTGACATCAACCATAATTCCAATCATCGCAGAAGCCAGTTTGATATTTGACACGGTGCCACGTGCGCCAGAGTTGACCATTAAACTGATGTTTGTGTCAACGCTGTCAATTCTGGTTTTCAAAAGGTCGGAGATTTTGTTGTCAACGTTGCGCCAATTGGCAACCGTCAAGTTATGGCGCTCTTTGTTGGTAATCAACCCCTCGTTATATTGCTCAGCGATTTGTGCCGCTCGCCCCGTACCCTCCGCCACCATTTCAGCCACTTCCGGAAAGTCAACATAATCGTCTTTGGATGTGGACACGCCCGCAATCGTTTCGTACTTGAAAGACAAAGCCTTAACCGCATCGGCAATTTTCACGGTCATATCGGCACCATATTTTGCAAAAATCTTGTTCATGACTTTTTTCAATTGTTTTTTGGTTTGAGCCGAATTGTCAAAGGGATAATCTTCCGGCAATACCTCGTTGAACAGCACTCGCCCAAAAGTGGTTTCGCGCATTTCACCTTTGAATGGTAATTTAATGGGAGATTGTAGTTGGATTTTTTGATTGTCATAAGCCATCTCAGCTTCATAAACTGAAGAAAAAGTTTTCAAATCGCCCTTGATTTTGCTGTAAGTGAGGTAGTAAATCCCCAGTACCACGTCTTGTTCAATAGATAAAACCGGCGCGCCGTCAGCGGGTTTTAATAAATTGTTTACCACACTAATCAAGCCCCCGGCTTCTCTTTGAGCGTCTTCGGATATGGGCAAATGCACCGCCATTTGGTCACCGTCATAGTCCGCATTGAAACCTTTAGCGACCAACGGGTGCAATTGAATGGCTTGACCGTCAATTAACTTCGGCTGAAAGGCTTGAATGGAGAGCTTGTGGAGGGTCGGCGCACGGTTAAGCAACACGTATTTGTTAGTAATCACTTCGTCCAAGCCGTCCCAAACCACCGCCTCGTTGGATTCTATCATGTGGTTGGCGTTTTTGATGTTGTTGGCGTGTTCGTTGCGGATTAACCACGAAATCACGAACGGCCTGAACAGCTCCATCGCCATTTGTTTTGGCAAACCGCATTGATTGATGTTTAGCTCAGGCCCAACCACGATGACCGAGCGCCCAGAATAATCCACACGCTTGCCCAGCAAGTTCTGGCGGAAGCGACCTTGTTTGCCTTTTAGCATATCAGATAAAGATTTCAGTTGGCGTTTGTTGTTGGACGATTTGGCGGTACGGTTGCCATGCGTGGCGGAGTTGTCAATAAGGGAATCAACCGCTTCTTGCAACATGCGCATTTCGTTACGGCAAATCACGTCTGGAGCGTTCAAGTCCATCAGTTTTTTCAGGCGGTTGTTGCGGTTGATGACACGGCGATATAAATCATTGATGTCTGAGGTGACGAAACGCCCGCCCGCTAGTGACACAATTGGACGCAAATCTGGCGGAATGACAGGAATAATTGTCAACATTAAATCAGCTGGCTTAATCCCCGCTGAGCGCATACCTTCCATTACTTTCAACCTTTTGACCAGTTTTTTCTCTTTTTGACCGCGTGCGCTTTTCGCGGTCTCGGTCAATTCCTCAATCGTTTTGTCAATATTGATTTCGTCCAGCAACTCTTTGATAGCCACGCCACCCATGCCAACCTTAACCAAATCTTCATATTCTTCCGGCAACTCCGCTTTTTCAGATTCAGTCATTAAACTGTATTTATTTAACTTGGTCAACCAATTTTTTCTTTCCGTATAATCGGTCTCCAAACTTTCCACCTCTTCGGCTTGGGCTTCCGCTAAAGCCTTGATGTCCGCATTTTTATCTTTAGCAGCGTCTTCGTAACGGATTTTGATAGCTTCGCGCGCCGCTACAGTTTGGGCTTCCAGCTCCTTGAGTTTTTGGTCTTTGGCCTCATCATCAACGGAAATAATCACAAAACTGGCAAAATAAATCACTTTTTCAATATTTTTCACCGTCATGTCGAGCAAAAGACCGATAGCGCTGGGCACGCCACGCATAAACCAAATATGCGCCACCGGCACCGCTAAAGTGATATGCCCCATACGTTCGCGGCGCGAAATGGCTTTGGTCACCAAGTTCCCATCACGGTCAACCGCCGCTTCGCGACTCCTGATGCCTTTCAATTTGCCATCATGCGGGTTGATGTCTTTGACTGGACCAAAAATCCTTTCGCAAAACAACCCATCACGTTCAGGTTTTTGCGTGCGATAATTGATGGTTTCCGGTTTCAAAACTTCGCCATAACTCCAATTTAACACATCTTCACTGCTTGCCACGCTCAAACGAATGGAATCAAAGTCGTTCGTGCCAATATATTGATCAAATCGTCCCATTTTAGTTCTCCCCTTCCATTTCGTTTATTTTATTAGTGTCGTCTAATGACATACCTTCGTCCTCCGAAAGTTCCGCACTCAACAACTCCTCTTTACTAAAGTCAGTTTCCTCGTTTGCTTTAACAGTTTCCATAATTTCCTTATCAATTTTCCGCGGCGGCCTTGAATGATAAGTCGTGGCATGCAGTTCAACATCCACCACGTTATCATGACTTAATAAATCAACTTTCAGCCCCAGCCCTTGCAATTCTTTCACCAAAACATTGAAACCCTCAGGCAGTTTTGGACCGACAATCGGCTCGTTTTTGATGATGGATTCATAAGCTTTGGCACGACCAAAAACATCGTCAGATTTAATGGTCAACATCTCCTGCAAAATTGAAGCGGCGCCATAAGCCTCCAAAGCCCAAACTTCCATTTCTCCGAAACGCTGTCCTCCGTTCTGAGCTTTACCGCCCA